>CAZCRN010000063.1:0-5123 GCA_964501125.1 Hadarchaeota archaeon (SeqCode)
TACCCAACTTGAACCCGGTTTCATGCCACTGCTGCACTGCCACGCTGCCCATGTTCCCGGGCGAATCGAGGAAATCCTACAAAAGATTGACCCGCGCACCGGGGCCATGGTCGAAGAAAAACCGAGCGCCTTGCGCAAGGGAGATGCCGGGGTAGTACGAATCGTGCCCGTCAAGCCGATGGTAATCGAGCGAGTAAGCGAAATTCCGCCGCTCAGCAGATTTGCCGTGCGCCATGGGGGACAAACCGTCGCTGCTGGAATGTGCATCGATTTGGTCCCTGCAAAATAGCTACAGCTTTGGGATCTCCGGGGCTCTTAGCTTGTGGGCTGCTAGCTTTTCGCGCCTGATGAAACGCTTAACCTCAGCCTCTCGTACACCCGCTGCTTCAGCTATGACACTCGGCTCCAGACCTAGGTCAAGGCCAGCATAAATCATGTCTAGTTTATCGTAGGTCAAACCGAGCTCGGACTCATCAGTCTGGCCGCGCCATAGCCCTGCGGAGGGGGTCTTCTGGATGATGCGCTTAGGAACACCCAAGTGTCCAGCCAATTGCTTGACCTGCGTTTTGTACAGGCAACCAAGTGGTAGAAGATCAGCGGCTCCGTCCCCAAATTTGGTGTTTCCGCAAAAAGCAAATTTACCATTTCTTTCAACGAGCAAATTGTGTGTTTCGGGAACGTCTGGACACCAAACCGTTCCTTCATAGTGGACCTTCTTTATGTTGGCTGGATAAATTGACGTACGAAGTATTTTCTTTTGTGGAAATGAAATCTCGTAAGCAACACCGGAACAAATGCTTTTTCCACGGTATTCACTTTTTCTCGGGGGCCTGACCCGCATCATCGGGTATCTGCCGGTCTTTATACATATTTCAACAAAATCTAGAGCCAACTGGTATGATGAAGTATAGTACACGCCCCTTTTCTTAGAACCGTCGCTGTCCATAAGGCCTCTAAATAGCCGCTCTAATTCTCGTGCTGGATATTGTAGCACCCACCTAGGGATCCGTTTGTGACGGGCGCCATGTCCGCAGGTGCGGAAGGTTTCATAAAGTGCACGGCTGTGAATCCGCACGACATTTGAAGTGCTCGAATAGCGGATTTTATGTCGCATGAGAATTTGCTCTAACAATCGCCTCGTGGGGTCGCCAACTGGGGTGGCGAAATATATCTCGTGAGTATCATATTTCCTCCAGCTTGGGTTTAGATCGGGATAGTTAATGAAGCGCCCTTTTTCATCTCGATACATAACATGATGGTGTTGACCGAGATCCGTTTTGACCAGCATTCGAGTCGAACCCTGGTATGCTGTGCCATCTCCAATAAAAATCCCCAAGAGATACAGAAATTCGTGTGTTGGAAGTGGCCCGATGCGTTTTGCATTCCAAGGCAATTGACTTTGATTGTAAAATGTGTTTAAATCGATAAATGGTGGCGGAATCGCTTTCCCTTCCCACTGCCCAGCAACTGGCAAATAAATTCTCCGTCCAAAACATTCGTCAGCAACTTTGAAAACTAAAGAACCATCCCGTTTACATATAAGCATCCTGTGATTGGGAGTGACCATAAGGTCCATCCGCTTGCTCGCGAAGTGAATCAGGTCTCCCTTGTAATCGAAACGGTAAACTCCGGCGATTGGCCTCTCTTCTATTCTGCCGGTTTTTCTGTTTAAAGTGAAAACAATGTCACCCGGTTTTAGCTGCGTATAGTCTTTCAGACCATTCGTCGTAAAAGCTCGAGTTTTCGCATCGTAGCAAAAGTATCCAGCGCGGAGCTCGCTCCGATTGCTAGGGCCGACAACTAGGCGATTATGTAGGTTTGCATAGTAATACAGGATTGCCATACGTATGCGTGGCTTCATGTTCGCGGCCGGAATCAGCGCGCTCACCCTGAAATCCGTTATGTTTTTGCGCATACCTATTATCGCTGGTGTAATGTCGACGATCCTAAAACGAATGCCAAGCTTAGCCGCCATCCCCCGAGCATCCGCAACATCGTGAGGGTCCGTTACCCCTGCTTCGGGCATCGAAACCCCCAGTACGCGCTCGGGGCCCAGAGCAGCGGTGCAAAGGCATGCCACAGTTGAAGAATCCATCCCACCACTCATGCCCAAAACGGCTCCTTCGGCTTTGGCCGCTCTGACCCTTCGCTTGATAAATTTCACCAACTTGCGCTTAACCGCTGGCGGGTTTATCTTGAGCGCCCTTCGAATCCGTTCGGCTGCCTTCACCATTCACTCACCTAAAAGCGCTTTGGGTAAGACCCAATCACTTTTAACGTTGCGACCTTTCGGCGTATGGCTTCGAGCGCCTCTTGTGAACGTGCATCCTCGCGGTGTCCCTCGAAATCGATGAAGAATAGGTACTCGCCTAATACTTTCTTCGTGGGGCGCGATTCGATCTTGGTGAGATTGATTTTACGGAACGCAAACTCACCCAATATCTCATGAAGAAAACCAGGCCTATCCTCGGTCGTGTAAAAAACAATCGATGTCTTATCCTGACCAGTTGGCTTGCTGTCCCGCTTCCCCAAACATAAGAAGCGAGTGACATTCGTCTCGCCCATTTGGATGTTCTCCTGTAGCACCTCTAGTCCGTAAAGATCGGCGAGCGCGCGCGGCCCGATTGCTGACATGTGGGATTGTTTGAGCTTGCCGACCTGCTCCGCCGCTTTCGCAGTACTCGTCATTTCAATGAGCTCGGCACGCGGCAAGCGCTGACGCAAAAAATCCCGACACTGCGCCAGAGCTTGTGGATGGGATAGCACCTGCGTGATTTGCTCGAGCTTTGCACCCGGTACGCCGAGCAAACAGTGAGCTATCGGCACAACCACTTCAGCTTGAATTTTAACATCGATCCACGCGAGTGTGTCAAGCGTCTCACCAACCGAACCTTCGCGCAAACTTTCGATCGGGACCACACCCGCCGAAACCTCACCGCGTGCAACGGCCTCGGCCACATCCGTAATCATCGAATATGGCACTAACTCGGCATCTGCGCCGAACTGCGAGCGAGCTGCTATCTCCGCATAAGTGCCCCGTGGACCCAGGATCCCGACCTTCATCTCATCCCTTTCCCTCAAAGTTCTCGTATAATCGCCTATAGGCTTCCTGCGGGGCCTTTTGCCCGAGCATGCCCAAGGCCTCCTCGAAGATCTGCCGGGCTACCTTAACATCCCGCGCTCGGAATGCCAAGTCCAGCGAGCGGCAAGCCTCCATTAAGTTACTGCGGGCTATCGACGCGTATTTGTTCAGCACTTGAACTTCACCATAGAGCTCTGGGTTCCCGGCTAGGGTTGCCTTACCCAAATCGAAAAGCATCGCAAACAAGGGGGTCTGCAGTTCTTGGGCGCGCTTCAGTCCCTTCATAGACCTGAGCGCCGATACGTATGACATGAGCACGAAGTGTGTTAGGCACTGAGTGATGGCCATTAGGCGATCGTGCTCATCGGCACCCAGCTCGACTACTCGAGCCCCGCGTCTAATCAGCCGACGCTTGAACTGGGCATAGCGTTTACCCGGCTTCACAGGTACCGCCACCACACACTTGCCTTTTATGCTCGTGGCACCGGGACCAAACAACGGGTGGATCGAAACGAGTTCGAGCGGAACATCGAGCTTGCGCATTACTTCTGCCACCTCGGTCTTTGCCGATGCGATGTCCATTAGCAGCGTACCCTTCCTCATGTGTCTCGAAACTTCCGCCACAACTTCAGGCGTTTTTGCAATCGGAACTGCAACGATTGTCAACTGAGCACCGGCAACAGCCTCTGCATCGGTTTTCGCAAAACCAACGCCCAGCTCCTTTGCCACGCGCTTTGCCTTTGCAACATTGACATCGGCCATCACAACGTCCCATCTGTTGCGCTTCGCGAACTCAGCGAACCAGCGCCCCATGACTCCCGCTCCAACGAGTGCAACCTTCATGGCATTTCACCCCGCTTACGGAGCTCACGTTCGGCAGCCTTCCGCATGATTTCGATGGGTGCTTTTTTACCTGTTAATATTTCGAAGGATGCTGCGCCTTGCTGTATAAGCATTTCTAGACCACCCAAAGTGCGCGCACCGACCTTTTCGGCCTCGCGCAGCAATCGTGTCGACATTGGCTGGTACACTATGTCATTGACTAGGAGGCCAGGATGCAGCATCTTTGCTGTGACTACGGTTTTTTTGACATCGGGGTACATGCCGACCGAAGTCGCATTGATGAGGATCTCCGCCTTGCTGATGACGGGCTCTAGTGCCGAGGGCTTTAGGCCGACCGTTCCCACAAAGACACCGCGATTTGCTTTAATATCCTCCGCGAGTTTTTGTGCCCGTTCGACGGTGCGATTTGCGACGACCAGCTTTGCGCCCGCCTCGACCAACTTAAAAGCGATAGCGCGTGCTGCTCCACCGGCGCCCACGAGTACGACCCTACGATCCTTCAATTTACCCACTTCCTGTTTAAGAGCTCGAATAGCCCCGACGCCATCGGTGTTGTAGCCGATCAACTTATCTTCGTCGTTCTTGACAGTATTGACTGCACCAACCTGGCTTGCTGATCGATCGAGCTTGTCAAGTAACTGCAAAATGCTGACCTTATGGGGGTGTGTGACGTTTAAACCAGCGACGCCGAATGCCCGAATGCCAGCCATAGCATCCGCAAGCATGCCTCGCTGAACGCGGAATGCGACGTATACACAATCGAGACCGAGCTCCCTAAATGCGGCATTGTACATCGCCGGTGAAAGGCTACGCTCGACTGGGTCGCCTATGAGTGCGAATAGCATGGTCCCTCCTGAAGTCATGCGCACCCCTCGTTCACGCCTCCAATCCCAACTCGTGTATCAATCGCTTGGTCGTCGAAACATCGAGCTGCCCTGGGGCAGTGGCTTCGGCGGCCGCTGCGTAAACGATCGGTGAACCAAAGAGCGGTGCTGCAATCCGTGATAGTTTGCCTTCATCTCCCATCGCAAATGCCACGACCGGGATATCCACAGCGGCTGAAGCCTCGGTCAAAAAATCCAACACTCTCAACGCATCGCGCGGTGTCTTCGCAAAAGTTATGATTTTTACCAAATCGCAACCAGTATTAGCCATCTGTTTCGCGATGTCGACTAACGCATCGATTGGTGGCGTTGCG
>CAZCRN010000064.1:0-5064 GCA_964501125.1 Hadarchaeota archaeon (SeqCode)
CGATTCAAAAGATCAAGGCTGGGCAGGTCCCCAAGGGTGATGTGCTAACTGTCGCGCAGACTGCTGCGATCATGGCAGTCAAGCGAACCCCTCAGCTAATCCCGATGACGCACCCGATTCCGCTTTCAGGCATGGATGTCGAGTTCAGTATCGAAGAGGAGGGGGTGCGGGTGAATGTTGAAGTTCGGAGTACTGGGCAAACGGGAGTCGAAATGGAGGCTCTAGTAGGGGTTTCCGCCGCGTTGCTCACGATTTTCGACATGGTGAAGGGCCTCGAGAAGGATAGGGCCGGGCAGTACCCAACGACTGCGATCACGGAAATTCATGTTACTAAAAAGCTGAAGGGATGAGATGGAAGAGCACCGGAAGGAAGCGCCCCGAAAGCTGCAGGTCGCCGTGCTGACCGTAAGCGATAAACGCGCCGCAGCGATGCGAGAAGGACGCGACGAGGACAAGTCTGGACAGCTAATCGAGCAGCGGCTCCAAGGTGCAGGTCACTCTACAACTCGCCGTGTTGTGCCAGATGATGCAGATCAAATTCTCGCAGCTTTCAAAGAGTTCACCGCGGATCCAAAAATCGATGTTGTAATAACCACCGGCGGCACGGGCGTGGCCTCGCGCGATGTGACGATCGAAGCCCTACGCCCGCTTTTCGAGAAGGAGCTTCCAGGGTTTGGTGAGACCTTGAGGCGCTTGGGGTACGAAAAGGTCGGAGGAGCCGCATTGCTGACGCGGACCACGGCTGGAATCGTGTGCCGAAAGCCCGTGTTCTGTTTGCCCGGCGCCCCAAATGCAGTCGAAGTTGCGCTCGATCTCCTCATCCCCGAGCTTGGGCACTTGGTGAAGCACGCACGTGAGTAGAATGCGAGTTCGAATGCGCGGTTTTGGCGAATACACGCGCCTTGATGATGCGTTGAAAATCGTGTTGTCTGAGGTAAGACAGGCCAGGTCCGAAGTTATGAGGTTCGATCGTGCGGCCGGGCGGGTCTTGGCAGCGGATGTCGTCTCGAAAGTCGATGTACCACCTTTCGATCGTGCGGCTGTTGACGGCTACGCGGTTCGTGCAGCCGATACATTTGGTGCAAGCGAGCTGAAACCCATTAAGCTCCGTGTCGTTGGATCCGTAGACATAGGCGTTATAACCAAACTCCGTGTGCGCAGGGGCGAAGCGATTAAAATCATGACTGGAGCACCTATGCCCTCTGGTGCCAACGCTGCCTTGATGGTCGAGCATACGCGGGCAAAGGGCAATGACATCGAGGTGCTGACTCCCCTGACCCCGGGCAAAAATGTCTCGGCGCGAGGGGAAGATGTCCGCGCGGGCGAGGTGGTATTAAAACGCGGACGATTGCTCAGACCCCAAGATGTTGGAATGCTCGCATCAACTGGAAACCTTCGCGTCCAAGTTGCGCGCAGGCCGCGAGTTGCGATTCTGGCGACGGGCAGCGAGCTCCGCAGGCCAGAGAAGAGCCTCAAGCCAGCGCAGATCGCAGATACCAACAGCTATTCGCTGGCGGCTGCGGTGCAGAGTTGCGGCGGAATACCACGCAGGCTTGGGATCGTGCCAGACAAACCGCGGATATTGCGGAGGAAATTGCGCAAGGCGATCGAGTACGATATGGTGCTAATTTCCGGTGGTAGCTCGGTTGGGGAGCACGACATCGTTCCAGATATCATCGGGGAGTTAGGCAAGTTGCGGCTTCACGGCATCGCGATTCGCCCCGGGGGCCCTACCGCGTTCGGTGTTGTCCGAGGTAAACCTGTTTTTGGGCTAGCGGGCTTTCCGGTTGCTGCACTCGTGGCTTTCGACATGTTGGTCAGGCCAGCGCTGCGGCACATGCAAGGGCTACCTGCCGACCGAGGATATCCGCGGGTTCGTGCAAGGCTTGCACGCAAGATCAGTTCAACGTTGGGGCGCGCGGATGTCGTACGAGTTGCGGTGCGAAGCGAGGCTGGCGAGCTGTGGGCGGAGCCTATTCGAGTTACTGGCTCAGGAATCTTGAGTTCGGCGACTCGTGCCGATGGTTTTATTATCGTGCCCGAGGATGTCGAGGGGCTTGAAGAAAATCGCATCGTGGAAGTTGAACTATATCGTTAACCGTTAGCGCTTAATTTTAGGAAAATTTTAAGCGGTTGCACTTAATTAATACACGATTTTCATGGTGAAACCCCTGCGTGTGAGGGCCCTCGAAGAAGCCCGTGTAGCGTTCGAAAAGTGCTGGCGTCCGCGACCGCATTTGATCGATGTGCCGCTTGATGGGGCCTCGGGTCATGTTCTGGCTGAAGACATCGTTTCGAAAGTCGACGTGCCGCCTTTCGATCGGGCAATTTTTGACGGTTATGCAGTTCGGGCGAGTGATACTTTTGGCGCGGGGGAGGATTCCCCGATCCCCCTCACTCGCGTGGGAACGCTGCCCGCAGGCACGTGGCCGAGGATCCGGCTGCGCAGGGGTCAGTGCATCGAAGTAGCAACCGGTGCTCCGATACCAAAGGGTGCCGATGCGGTGGTTATGGTTGAGCACACGGTCACCCGTGGCAAGATCATCAACATCTACCGGGCAGTCTCGCCTGGTGAAAACGTGGCAAAACGAGGCTCGGATATCAGACGCGGTACGAAGATCATGCGCAGCGGGAAAAAAATCACGTCAACGAGCATAGGCCTCTTAGCTGCGGCTGGTATCAAACGCGTTAAAGTGTACAAGCCGCCCCGTGTGGCCGTCATCTCGAGTGGAGCTGAACTCGCTAAACCTGGTAAGCGGCTCAAACGAGGACAAATTTATGATGTGAATGGACCGGCGATCTCCGATGCCGTCAGGGCATGCGGTGCTTTGCCCGAGTACTTGGGCATAGCCCCTGATCATGCCTCCGAGATAAAACGACTTGTCAAAAAAGGTCTATCGAGCTGTGATGTAGTTATCATTTCGGGTGGATCGTCCGCGGGCAAGGGTGATGTTGTGCCAGCGGCTGTCGATAGCCTAAGCGAACCCGGCGTGCTCGTGCATGGTCTAGCGATGAAGCCCGGAAAACCCACCTTCCTAGCCGTCGTTCAAGGCAAACCGGTTTTCGGGTTGCCCGGCTACCCCGTATCGGCACTGATGATGTTCGATCAGCTAGTCGCGCCATATCTTCGATACATGGGGGGTTTGCCTCTGGCCGAGCGCAAGGTCGAGCGTGCGCGATTGTCAACTAGAATCTTATCCGCAAGGGGACGAAAGCAACTCGTACCGGTCAAACTCAAGCGCAAAACCGGTGAACTCTGGGCTAAGCCCATCCTCAAGGGCTCGGGCGCGATAACTGCGCTATCGGAGGCGGATGGCTACATCGAGGTGCCGCTGGAAGTGGAGATAATCGATGAAGGTAAAGTAGTCGAAGTCGTGTTATTCGGGGGGTCCGGGTTTGCTTAGGGTTGTTGGGGTCGTGGGTTATAGGAAATCGGGCAAGACGGCGGTCATCGAGGGGCTCGTGAGGGCCCTAGTCAAACGGGGCTATCGGGTCGGCACGATCAAGCACGTCCCCCTCCGCGGGTTCACGATCGATCAGCCTGGTAAAGACACGTGGCGTCACGCGCGGGCTGGGGCGAGCGTCGTCGTCTCCATAGCGTCGGGCGAGGTCGCACGAATTTCCAAGCGCCGAACAAAGCTCGCCGATGTCTTGCGTACGCTGCATGACCTCGATTTCGTCGTGATCGAGGGCTTCCGCAAAGCCGAAAATATCGCGAAGATAGCGGTGGCCCGAAGCAAAGGCGAGGCTGCCAAGGTAGCAGATGAATTTACTGTTGCATGCGTCGGGTACGGCAAGGGCAAGTTGCCGGTTTTTCAACCCGGGGAAGGTGGTAAACTCGCCAGACTGGTAGAGCGAAAGACCCTGCCCCCGCTGCCTGGGCTTGACTGCGGGTACTGCGGCTATTCGACCTGTCGAAAGTTTGCGCTTGCCGCTCTTGCCGGACGCGCGCGCTGGGACGGTTGCCGAGCCCTGCGCGAGCGCGTTGAGTTGGCGGTGAATGGCAAGCGGGTTTATCTCAATCCCTTCATGCAGGAGCTGGTGGCTGGGATCATCGATGGAATGCTCTCGACCCTCAAGGGTGCGGAGGGCAAACGGGTCGAGCTGAGGGTGTACAGACATGCGCGATAGGTTTGGCCGGCCGCTCACGAGCTTGCGCGTTTCAGCAACCGATCGATGCAACCTGAACTGCTTTTATTGTCACTACGAGGGATTCTGTGCGCTGAGCGAACGTCGGATGTCTGCACGGGAGATCGGGCAAATCGTGGGGCTTGCGGCGGAGTTCGGAGTGAAAAAAGTCAAACTAACGGGCGGGGAGCCCCTCCTGCGTTCGGATATCGTGGATGTGGTGGCGGCGATAGCGGATCAGCCAATCGACGAGCTCTCGATGTCGACGAACGGAACGTTGCTTGCAGATCGTGCGGACGAGCTCGCGGAAGTCGGGCTAAACCGCGTGAATATCAGCGTGGACACGTTGAACCCTGAAACGTATGTGCAGATAACGGGTAAGCGACTCCTCACCGAAGCACTCAGGGGTATCGATGCAGCCATCGAGGCAGGACTAACTCCCGTGAAGCTCAACATGGTCGTGCTCGCCGGCGTGAACGACGGAGAGATCGAACGGATGATCTCATATGCCAACGAGCGCGAGGTAATCCTGCAATTCATCGAGTTGCTTCGCACACCTACTAACGAGCAGATATTCTCCCGTTATCACCGCGGCCTAGATGACCTTGAACGTGAGTTGAGCGAGCGGGCCGCGAGGGTCGAAACGCGACATTTGATGCACAATCGCAAGAAGTACATCCTCAACGAGGGCGAGGTGGAGGTCGTCAAACCCATGGACAACACGGAGTTCTGCATGCACTGTACACGGCTGCGCCTGACTCCCGATGGTTACCTGAAGCCATGCCTCCTGCGCAACGATAACTTGGTGGATGTGCTCTCCCCCCTGCGCGCAAAAGATATCGAAGCGGCGCGAGCTGCCTTTAGGGAAGCCGTGATGCAACGCGAACCTTACTTCAAGTCCTAGTTAAGACTGATAAACCGCTTGGCTAACGACCT
>CAZCRN010000065.1:0-5051 GCA_964501125.1 Hadarchaeota archaeon (SeqCode)
CCACCGAGACGGGCAAGTGCATCCGATGTAAGCCCTGTCACGTGATGTGTGGTGTAGGTGGCGCAGGGGGTATGTCCAGCGGTACCCTTAACCTGCGTTACGACATCGGTGGCGACCTGACCGAATTCACTAAAAGCGTCCCGAAGGCTCAGCGGCTAGTCGGCGAGGTCGATGCCCTCTTTCTGAAACATGGAGCCCCAAAAGAAACTTATGGTGTGAAGTCGGCCGAGGTTCAAAAGTTAACCCGCAAAGCGGCAGCTGCTGGGGTCAAGTTCATACCCATACCTCAGCGTCACATCGGGTCCGAATACCTGCCAGAGGTGGTAGGATCTCTCAAACGGGAGCTCGAGCGCAAGGGTGTCGAATTCATGCTCAACACCCGCGTCGAGAAGATTCAAAAGGGAGCAGTGGTTATCTCGGGTAAACGTCTGAAGGCGAAGTACATCCTCGCCGCACCCGGCCGAGTCGGTGCACTTTGGTTGGCACGACAGGCCGAAAGTCTTGGGATCCGCACCACTCATGCCCCGATAGACGTGGGGGTGCGCGTTGAAGTCCCAGCCATCGTCATGGAACCAGTGATCGAGGTGAGCCATGATCCGAAATTCCATATCATAACCAAGACCTTCGACGATTTCATGCGGACTTTCTGTACGAACCACCGCGGATTCGTGGTCGAGGAGCTCTATGATAACTACGTCGGGGTCAACGGACACGCGCTTCGCACCAAGCGCTCGAATAACACGAACTTCGCGTTTCTTTCGCACGTCGGTTTAACGAGACCCGTCACCGACACGATTGCATACGGACGATCGATTGCATATCTGGCGACGACGATTGGAGGAGGCAAGCCGTTGCTCCAAAGATTGGGGGACTTACGCGCTGGGCGGAGGTCGACTTGGGAGCGAATCAAACGCGGCTATGTAGAGCCAACCCTGCAAAGCGTGACCCCTGGTGACATCTCCATGGCTTTGCCCGGGCGCATCGTGACGGATATACTCGAGGGACTTGAGTCTCTCGACAAGGTCATACCTGGTGTGGCATCTGACTCGACGTTGTTGTATGCCCCAGAGGCCAAACTCTATGCCACGAGGATTGCCGTCGATGAAGATTTTGCGACAAAAGTGCCGGGTTTGTTCATGGCTGGCGATGGAGCTGGACTATCCCGGGATATAATCAATGCTGCGGCGACTGGCCTGTTGGCAGCTAGAGGCATCCTGCGCAAGGCCAAGATCGCAAAGTGATTACTCTATGATTTCCAATCGCGAGAGAACCTTTTGTTGCTCCGGGCTGAGCTTTATGACACGTTCCCGTTCCGTAATTCTAACTTCTTTGATCTCCCCGAAAAGCAGGGTCGAGAAATAGCGGAAACCGTGATCGTTCAACATGGTAACCATGCGCTTTAGCTCGGGGTGGCGCTTGTGCAATTTAAGGCATGCGGCCACGTTTGCCCCGCTTGATATCCCCAAGAAGAGGCCTTCGGCCCGGGCGATGTGCTTGGTAGTCCAGATTGCCTCTCCAGACGAGACGAGAATCGTGCCATCTAACAGGGAGATGTCAAAGATTGAGGGGATGAAACCGTCCCCGATTCCCTCGATTCGATGCGTGCCCCACCGTTGCTTCGAGAGAACTGGGCACTCAGTTGGCTCTACGGCATAGATTTTGATATTTGGATCTTGTTCCTTCAGATATCTCCCGACCCCCGTAACGGTTCCACCGGTTCCCGCTGCGGCCACGAAGGCATCGATTTTGCCACCGCTCTGTTCCCATATCTCGGGACCCGTGGTTTCGTAGTGAGCTCGAACATTCAGCGCATTGTCGAACTGGTTCACCCAAAAGTAGCGCTCCGGGTCCAATGAAACGAGCCGCTTCGCCCGTGCCACGGCTAGGTCGACGTCGGACTCGGCCCCCGGCAGCGCCATTATCTTCGCCCCAAAGGCTCGGATGGCCTTCTTTCGCTCCTCACTCATCCCCTCGGGCATGATGATTAGCACGGGGTATCCGAGGTAGGCCCCCATCATGGCCGTCGATATACCTGTGTTTCCAGTCGTGCTTTCGATGATTGTCATCCCCGGGCGGAGTTTTCCGGAGTCGATCGCGTTTTTTAGTATGTACAACAGGATTCGGTCCTTGAGGCTCCCCGAAGGATTCATGAACTCTGCTTTCCCCAGAATCTCTAAATCCCGACCCTCGGTTACTTTGCCTAAACGTATCAAGGGCGTAAGGCCGATCATCTCGGTTATGTCGCCTGCCACTCTTTTGTGGCGCTCCCAGTTCGTGCTCATGGATTCCCCCGCGTTTTCCAATGGTTCTGGTTTTGAACTCCATACATTATATATAAAACACTAACTAAATGTTCTCGGACAGAGCCGGTCATTGCCAATGGAAAGATATTCATTAGTACCACCGATGGTAAACTCTACTGCGGAGTCTGGATGTCCGGTGGATGGCTCGAAGAGGGAATCGTGTACCTGCTGATCGCTTTCGTCTTAGCTATGTTCTTGGCTGTACTTCACTGGAAGGTGCGCTGATCATTACAAACTTTCAAAAGTGGTGGGGTCGCCGAGATTTGAATCCGGGTCACTAATTGTACTACAGATGAGCTATTTCAACGAAAGATTTTGGCGCCATGCATTTGAACTTGTCCTTCAACGAACGCAGGAATTCTCGGTTGTTAGAAATTATGTATTTTGCCTTGACCGCGGTGGCCAGTGCAGCGTGCGCGATATCCTCTTTCGGGACTTCCTTCGAGAGTTGGGAGATGTAGGGGGCGAGCTCCTCTTTGGACACGACTTCGACCTTGCTAAGGATCTGCGATCTCAGCTTGGACGCGAAATCTTTCCCCATCAACCTCCGTGCGACCGTAGTCACCTCAAACAAAAGCACATCGGAAAATGCTGCCTTCAACCTGCCACGGAGGAAAGCAGACCAGATTCTCGCCTCCGGGTTGTCGACCTTGTTGGCCAGATTGATTGCCCCTCCGATGATGACATTTGTGTCGATGAGGACTATTTGCGGCTCTTCAGCATTTCTCTCAGCCATGGTTTGACCTTTTCTTTGTAGACCTCACGCCTCGTTTCTCTGCAAATTTTAAGAATTTCTTCCTTCGACGGCAGCTCGAGCTTTCTCAACACGAGTATACCTTTTCCAAGATCCACAACTTGCAGTGGGGTCCCGGGTTCTATTTCTCTCGCTTCTCTGATATCTTCCGGTATCAACACCCGACCCTTGCTATCCACTTTAACAATTTCAGATGCCATGTTCAACACCATTAAATAGTGGGATTTTCCCACTTATAAGCTTATGCACGAATCAAGTGGTGGGGTCGCCGAGATTTGAACTCGAGTCCCCGGCTCCCGAAGCCGGAAGGATAGACCAGGCTACCCCACGACCCCACAAAAATTGGTTTAGAAACTTAAAACATTTGGAGTTTTCTAAGCCCCGAGTTAGTTGTTGTATATATAACAAATGTATAAGCTCTCACTTTCATTTCTTACGTTTCTTTGGCGGTCGCTTGAGCACCCGTTCGAGCTCATCCTCAAGCATCGCAACCGGCACATCTGGGACACTTATTCGGCGGCTACGTCCTCGGTGGGGTGGACCCGAAGGCTGAACATTGACTAGCCCAAGTCCCTGCATGTGCCTTACGCATTCCCAGAGCTGGGTGTGCTTGCGTGGACGCTCACCATACTCCTCGCAAACCACTCGGTAAGCGCGCTCGACTTCACCAGTTAATGCATACGCACGCCCAGATATCCGGAGCCTGCGGGCGAGGCCCAACAATGCAAACTGCTCATGCTGCTCCAAGTCCGCTATTACTTCCTTGCGAATCTCTGGATGCACTTCCGCCTTTGCCCGACGCGCGTACTCGGGAACCACCGTGTCCTTTCGCTCCTCGTCTGCGTACATCCCAGCCCGCCAAAGCAACTCGAGTGCGAGTCGCGCATCACCCCAGCGCGCCGCGATGTCGGCTATTAGCGAAACGGTGCCTTCCTCGACTGCCCCTGCCTTAAATGCCTCGCGGATGCGCTGGTTAAGGATATCTGCCAGCTGGGGGGCCGTGTACCGGTCGAGCTCGATAACGTTATGCATGAAGGTGCTCTGGGTGGCTGGGTCGAGCAAACGCAAAAAGGTTGGGTCTCGGGCGATCGCTACCAGGCTTATGCGATTCGGAGCTCCGGATTCCTCGGCAACACGTGTGAGCGTGTAAAGCATGTCGGGGCCATTTAGCTTGATGAAAAAATCTATCTCGTCAAGGGCGAGCGTCAAATACGCATCGTGCTTGTTCAGGTACTTGACGACCTCATCCAAAAGCTCCCCGGCCGCAAGCCCCCTCCGGGGTAAGCGCGGTAAGTAGTGACTTGCCAGCTCCTGCAGCACTTGGTGAGGGGTCTTTTGCTTTCGGCAGTTGATGTGAACGTAGTCGAGCCGCAGCTCGCGCTTCTTCGCGGCTGGGGTTACCTCTTCGCCGAACCGCTTTGCCAAGGCAGTCTTCCCGACACCGACGTTGCCCGTGATCATGACCCGCTGGCTCACCCGGTTTTCTAAAACGGGCTTAAACATACGCACGAGTTCTGCGAATTCCTCTTCCCGATGGGGCAATTCCTTCGGCACGTAGTCGGGATGAAGCTTTCCAACATCGATAAAAACGGATTCGCGAGCGAGCTCTTCCTCGAGAATTTCCTTAAACATCGGCCCAGCCTCACCAATTTATCCGTTGATTGTTCTTAAAAGCTAAACTCGTACACGAGCAGCTCCAAATAAGTTATGATTGCCACCGCACCAACCACAAGCGCGAATACTAAAGCCGCTCGCCGCCATGTCCAGCCGCGTCGGTAGTGGACGAAACAAGTAGAACTGATCGAAATCACCACGACACAAAGATTGATGACCGCGAAAATCGCCTGCCTGATAGGTAGACCATACATCCAAATCCATCGATCGATATCCTCGGCAGCTAGCCGACGTACGAGTGCGATGCCCAAAGTAGCGACCTGCCCAAGCCTCTCTTTGCTGATGACATCGAGGTTATCGCCGGGCCTATGAATTGGATA
>CAZCRN010000066.1:0-4981 GCA_964501125.1 Hadarchaeota archaeon (SeqCode)
CACGACATTTATCTTGTTATCCACGACCGTCGCGAGCTCTTGGGAATTCATCAGGAAGCTGCCATCGCCAGCTATATCGACGACATCGCGCTTCGGGCACGCCACTTTTGCCCCCATAGCTGCGGGGAAACCGAAGCCCATCGTTCCCAAGCCGCCAGAGGCTATGAAGCGCCTCGGCTTTTTAGCGATGTAATAGTGAGCCGCCCACATCTCACACTGCCCGACCTCGGTTGTCACAATTGCATCCTCGTCGAGCACCTCCATGATCTCTTTCATAACCTGCTGGGGCTTGAGTGGGACCTCATCGTAATCCATCCGCGGGGTCAGCTCCTTGCGCAACTTTTCCATTCGCTTCAGCCACGGACTCGGCCTACGCCTTTTGGCTTGTCCGCGCAGTCCCTTTATTATCGCTGAAAGTGCCTGCTTAGCATCTGCGACTATTGGGATGTCAACGCGCACGTTCTTACCAATCTCGACTGGGTCGATGTCGATGTGAATGATCTTGGCATTCGGCGCAAAATAGCGCACGTCGCCAGTAGCGCGGTCATCAAACCGCTGCCCTACGCCGAGCAGAACATCGCATTCGGTGACTGCGATGTTCGCAACCATGCGCCCGTGCATTCCAAGCATGCCCAACGCCAGCGGATGATCCTCAGGTATGGTTCCCTTCCCGTGCAGCGAAGTCACGACTGGTGCTCCAAGGAGCTCTGCGAGCTTCACGAGCTCAGCCGAGGCACCAGACCAAATGATGCCACCGCCCGCGTAAAGCAGCGGACGCTTAGCCTGGACCAGCAGATCGACGGCTTTGCGGACCTGTTCTAGCTCTGGCCTCAGCCTCAGAACCTTCCGATACTTGACCTTGGCAGGAATTTCGACATCTGCTTCCTCCACCTGTGAATTCTTTGGGAGATCTATGTGAACTGGACCTGGTCTGCCGGTCGTCGCTATCTTAAACGCAAGTCTAACCATCCGTGGAATTTCCTCTGCGTGACGTGCTATGAAATTGTGTTTTGTGATCGGTAACATAACACTGAGCATGTCCGCCTCCTGAAAAGCATCGGTGCCCATCGCTTTGACCGGGACCTGCCCGGTTATCGCAACGACTGGTGAACTATCCATGTGTGCATTTAGGATACCAGTCGTGAGATTGGTGGCACCAGGGCCAGAGGTTGCCATACAGACCCCTGGCTTGCCCGATGCGCGTGCGTAGCCGTCCGCAGCGTGTGCGGCTGCTTGCTCGTGTCTAACCAAGATGTGATGAATGTCCTTCTCATCATAGAGCACATCATAAACTGGAATCATGGCGCCGCCGGGGATGCCGAAGATGTGCTTGACCCCCTCGACCTTCAGGGCCTCGACCAAAGCCTTCGCGCCGCTTAACTTGGCCATAACCATCGCCAGACAGCAGAGACCTATGTCCAATATCTTTTATTTAATTGCTACCCAGACGGCAAGCGCACGAGTACCGTAATTCTAAATTTGCGCCTCCCAGTTTGGTTTACGCCGATGAGTTTCGATGTCTCTGTGAGCTTTGCACCAAATTTGGATTTTAGCAGTTCTCCCATGTGTCTCGCTAGGCTAGCCGGGTTCACGTAAAAATCGGGGCCCTCTGGTTTTTCGTCTACCTTGGCGATAAAAGCGGCCCGATCACGTCCATGCACTTCGGCGACGCAATCCTCGAGCAAGCGTTTGATTTCAGTGAGCTTTTCGGCAGGTATTTTTTCCTCGCCTCTCACCTGCACGATCGCCTCGTAGTAACCGGCGCTCTTCAAACTGCATACGTCGCAAGTGCCCCACTTCAACCTAATCCTGACCGCGGCTCGCTCATCGTGGGGCTCTGCTTGTAGCTCGTGGATCTTTCCGCGTGCGTGAACATCGAGCAATATCTCCTTTACCCCAATCCTTGGCTCCACTTGCAGCTCTAGCCCTTCAACTTGTGCCGGGTGCAGTAATCGCTCCCCAGCATCGGTGAGTTGTATGACACGCAATTCCGAAAGCGCCAACTCGCGCGCGGCAGTCCTAAGAGTTGACTCGAGTTGACCGTTCGACTCATGCCAGCGGCCTTTGACAAAGTATGCACAACATTTTTTGCAAACCGCTAGTTCGAGTTCGGCTGGCACACTGAGAAGCCGGTGTTCTGCCCTGAAACAATTTTGGCATAACCCCTCGATAAGTGGTCCCTTCTCAACCTCGAGCGCGCCACACTTGAAGCAAAACCGTCGCATGATCTCCCTTCAGACCCTAGAGCCTAACCATCTGCGCATGCGGGACTTTTCGGATTCGAATAACATTCGCACGATCGATGAAGCCAGCCTTGACTGCATGCTCGACGATCGATCCAACCAAATTTGCAATCGTCGCCTCCTTCAAAGCAGCCAGGCACTTTTCGATGCTCGCCTCTTCGCCTCCGTAAAAATCCTCGTTGATTTTTAGTTTAAGCTTACCTTGTTTGAATTCCTTGCCAATCAGCTTTGCATCGCAAATGGTGACCAATACCTCGCCCTGCTGGCGCACGACCCGGAGACGTAGCACCCTTTACACGCTCCGCACAGACGCTCGAGCACCACACGCTTCGCATTTTAGCATGTAGATGCGTTCGTACTTGATCAGCTTGGTATCAGGTTTGCCGCACTCGCGACAATATACGAACTCCTCGACATATCCTTTGATCCGATCATCGACAGTTGGCTTTGCAAACCGCCCCTGAAATACTGCCTGGTTACCCTCTACATTACCCGCAGTCCCGAGCTCTCGCACCAAGTACTTCATCAAATGGCTCGGCTCGCGGCGGAGGGTATTTAAAATATCCTTAAAATTGCGCAAAATCGTGCGATTGCCCACGGTGCTCACATCTGCCTCTGGAATCTCAAATCGGCTTTTCTCGAAGACTTCCTTGGGTATCTGTTCTAAGGCACGGTCGAGCAATTTTTCGTAATTCTCAGTCATTGATTCACCTTAGGCGCTTGAATCTGCCTGGCTTAGGTTCAAATATTTCTCCTTCAGCTATCAGCACCCGCAACGCGTCATCTATCCCAGCTACGGGCATATCGAGTTCCGCGGCCAAGTCAGTTGGGCCGGCTCCCTCGCCCTTGTCGAGTTTCTCGAACGCGAGCAGAACTTTTTTCTTGACCTCATCAGGCACTTTAGGCAGCGGCTCCTCTTCGAGTTCTTCGATTGCCTCGATAATCGGCTCGGTCTCCCGTGGCGCTTCTGGCACCTCAATTTCCAACTTCCCGGTCTCCGGCTCGACCTTTGGTTTTAGCTTGGGGCGCTTGCCTTCTGCTACTAGCTGCCTGCGCGTTTTTAGGATCTCAAGTTCGCGTACGAGTTCCCAATTTGGATCCTCGACCCGAACGATGACTTCGGGCACCAAGTAGATTTCACCCTCATACTCGCGGACGCGCCCAATGACGTCGACCAAATCACCTACATTTACGTCCGCTATCACGGGGACATCCTGCTTCCATACCTTGACTCGAATGGTCTCGGTGCCATCATCGAGACGTAAAGAACCGTAAGTTTGATCTTCCCGGATGTTTTTCTCGACCACCGTGGCCATAACACGAGCACGCAGGGGCCACTGACCCCAGGGTGTGAGCAGATGGCTGGGTTCGCCTTCTGCGCCGCGCACATACTGCCCGTGGACCAGATCTTCTATTTTGACCTTGTAAGCGATCGATCGCATCGTATCACAAAATACGTCGAACTTTCGGCTTAAAGCCTTTCCAAGCGGTTGCCCAAATCAAGATTAAATCAAACGTTTTGACTTCAGTATCTCCGCTATCTGCTTGACCGCACGTTCAACATCCGATTGGCGCTTTGCGCCCGTGCACACCAGCTTCCCTGAACCAAATAGCAGGAGCACGACCTTGGGATCCTCCATTCGATAGACCAGCCCTGGGAACTGTTCGGGCTCGTACTCTGCATTGGTGAGGGCGGTTGCAATTGAATCTATGTCCAACTTCGTCCCTAAATCGGTCGACGCTACGATGTTTTGCACCTGAACGTCGGGTTTTTTTATCTTTATCCCTGCCTCCCTGATTTTTCTTGCGATCTGGTTTATTGTCAGCGCAGCATCTTGTGGCGACTTAGCCCCAGTGCAGACAAGCTTCCCCGACCTGAAAATCAAAGTAGCGGTCTCAGGCCGTTCCATGCGATAGACCATTCCGGGGAATTGCTCCGGGCTGTAGTCTATGTCGCCCAACTTCGTCGCGACCTTGTCCAAAGGCAGTTCAGCCCCAAGCGTTGCAGATGCAACGACGTTTTCGATGCTGATCCTCTGTTTTCGTGCCATCGGTTGCCTCCAAAAGTGAGCAAACAAATAATTGAGCCCGGATGTATAAATGTTTGGTCATGATGTTCGAGTTCAAGGGCCCATTTGGAAAACGTGTGATTGGCATAGCGGGCGGGCGAATTGCAATTAAAAGTGTTGATGAAGTACTCAAAACGATTAGGAGCGTTGATCGTAAGCACGGCACGGTGAGTCAGATTTTTGATGCCTCGCGCATCGCAGGGGCTGAACACTTAGCGCATGCTGCCCGGCTAGCGCTAACGGCTCATACCACCGGCACGAATTTCGCCGATGCCCTTGGGATTGAACTCGTGTGCTGGACTGCTGGGGCTCGGCAAATAAATCGCGCCTTTGAGAAAGTCGGGCTGCGTAAAAAAAGCAAGAGCGTTGCACTCCTGACGATCGGCAAGGCACGCGGCCAGGTCAAACTTGCACAGGCTGACCTTCTGCACCAATTGCACATCACTCGCGATGATCGCATGATTGAACTCACGCCGAAAAAAGTCAATATGTTGTTGAAAATTTTCTCGATACCAAAACACGAGTTGAAGATCGCCGATGCCAAAAAACTCGTGGTCGAACGTATCGCTTTGCTTAGCTTGCAGAAATGAACTCGGCGGTTGACCTAGCTTTTAAAAAGGGTCATGACCACGCAATTATCGAGGAGAACGATGGGGGCTGGAGAAAAGT
>CAZCRN010000067.1:0-4943 GCA_964501125.1 Hadarchaeota archaeon (SeqCode)
TTTAAAATCTCAGCTGGTATATCCCAAATAGCTTTGGCCCGTTCGATTATCACACGATCGCTGCTTGCCACGACTTCAAACCCCCGAACCTTAAAATCGACACCAACCACGGTTCGGGCATCGCCGGCTAACTTGAAGTCTTTTACCCGTTCTCTAACGGTTGCCGCGAGTTCACCACTCCGGCTCACCTGCTGGTCGAACAAGATCGTGACATCCCTCGGCTTTGCCTTAGCGATGGTCCTAAGGATGGCATCGAGCGCGCGGGAGGTTGCCCTGGACATACGATATTTGCCAAAAATTGCCCGCAGGTCACGCACGTAGCCATCATCGCATCTGATCACGGGTTTTTCGGTCAAGATGCTCTCTACAGTTATGAGCACGTTGTAACCATCGACACCAAGCCTTCGCCCCCTAACGCTGCGGATTGCCTTCGCCCGATGTTTGATGATTTCAGCTCGCGAGAAGATACAGCGCGCAAGAAGGTGCCGCTCTTCAATGCCTAGACGGTAATGGTTAGCGACAAAGGTCACGGCAGAATCGCGAGGATAATCATGGTTAAGCAAGTAACGCAAATCGCACACCGCACTCGCGAGCTTTAACGGCACCATGCTCATTCCACGTAAATGGCGGGCTTAAGCGGCACCGCCAATCGAGCGCGGCCCTGTGGATCATAACGCGCTGGATTGTCTGCCTTAAACACCTGTACTTCGGCAGCGCCAACTTCCTTCCGAATGAAATCCGCCGCGTCCATCAGGACCCGCAGCTCATCAACCTCTGTGCCCGCCAGGGTCGCTAGTTGGCCCTCCGATAAGCCCCTTAGGTCTGAAATCACACGTTTTATGTATTTTGTCAGATCCGCCATATGTAGCCTGAGCCCCAGCTCCTTCACCGATCGGATCAGCTCACCCACATCGATCCTTCCCGCGCGAGTGCGTTCGAGCGCCATGCGGTAAACCTTCCACTTCCAATCCTGCGCCACATACAAGCACACACGTCTAGGTCGCTCGATTTTCATGACTCGCAGGATTTCGCCGATGTCCTCCAGAGTTCGGGCGAGATAGTCCTCGATAAGCTCGGTCGCCTTGTCCACGAGTCTTTCATCAACGCTGGGCCACTCCGCAACTGACACGAACCCTTCTTTGCCCATGCGCTGCCAGAGCTCCTCGCACACGTGTGGAATCACGGGGGCGAGTAGGCGCACCCAGACATCGAGTACCCGCTTGAGGACGTACGCCCGCGCCTCAGGCTTGGGAACGCGTTTTATGTACCAGCGCAGGTCCCGCATCAAAAAGAAAAAAGCGTGCTGAACTGCCTCGCGGGTCTTGAACCCCTCAAGCGCTTGGGTTGTCGCTCGGACATGTCCTTGAAGGCGGCTCAGCATCCAGCGGTCGGGTTGGGCCAGCACTGGACGTTCAACCGCAGGCAACGCGATTATTTCCTCGGCAAACGCGTAGAAGCGATCGAGGTGTTTTAACACCGCATCGGCTTCCCGAATACGCCAATCGAAGTCCTGCCAAGGTTCGCCGGCCGAGGCTATGTAAAGCCTGACCACATCGGCGCCGTACTTGCGTGTTGCCTCGTTTATCGGGATGATGTTTCCCTTCGAAGACGACATCTTCTGACCCTCGAGCACCACCATTCCAAACGTTACGATTCCGCGCGGCCATCGCTCGGGTGGGAATATCGCGGTGTGGTGGAACACGTGGAAGGTCAAGTGGTTTGGGATCAGCTCGTTCGCGGATGTCCGGTAGTCCATCGGGTACCAATACTCGAACTCTTTGCGCATGCTCTCCAACTTTTGCTGGTCGATGCCCGTTTCTTTTGCGAGTGAGGCTGCATCACCCTTGTTTAGTAGGACGTAATCGAACACCTCGTCGGTCAGCTTCTCTAGGTCGATGGTCTTGAGGATGTGGGAAATCGTGTAATAGGCCATGTAGATAGTGGAATCGCTTAGAGACTCGATTATCCAGCTCGGGTCCCATGGGGCCGGGGTTCCCATCCCAATACTTCGCGTGCATGGCCACTCGTGCAACCAGCTGATCACGTGCTCGAATTGCGTTCGAGTCTCTGGTGGTACCAAATGCATTTGTCTGAGGCATGCCCGTGCCTTGTCCTTCCAGTGCTCATCGGCGTAGTTCAGGAACCACTGGTCTTCGACTACTCGAACCGTGCATCGGGTGCCGCACCTGCAGACGACCGGTTTTGCCGAGAATTCGTGCATCAGCGCTGCTTCTCCGCTTGCCACCATGTCGTCCCGAACTGCCGTTTTTGCCCGTGATACTGGCATGCCCTTATAGGTCGGAACCCAATCGCGCATGATTCCCTTCGCGAATTCATTTCGGTAAACCTCGAGGGTGGCGTCCTCGAGGCGCGGGTCCGTTTGAGTTCTGATACCCATTTTTTCAACCACATCGACAGCGGGGCACTCGCCGAATCCACGTAGCTCGATAAGTGAAATCGGCCGTAGTCCCTGTACTGCAGCTGGATCAATGCCGTATGCGCGGAGCATCTCCGGGTCCCGCTGCAACTCGAGGAGAGCAATATGATCATAGGGCGCATGCGCGGGAACCGAACCTACTACACCGGTAGCATTCTCTGGGTCGACGAACTCTGCTGGCAAAATCAGAACACGCTTGTGCGTTAGCGGGACCTCAACTTCCTTTCCAATCAGAGTTTTTTCCGGCAGTTTAGTGATTTCACCAACTCTATACCCCTGAGTGCGCAGCTTCTCGACAGCCTCTGGGCTGACGATCCATCGCTCGCCTTCCACCTGGGTGCACACGTAGTCAACATTCGGGTTCAGCCAGAGGTTTGTGACGCCGAACACGGTTTCAGGCCGTAGGGTTGCGGCAGGCAGTACATAATCTCCGAGGCGGTACTTCAGTAGGGTGAATTCTAGGATGCCAACGCCCTCACCCTCGAGCAAATCATGATCGGTAACGGGATTCTTGCAGCCCGGACACCATTTGACCGGATGGGTCCCCTTGAGGATCAGCCCAGCGTCGTACAGCTTGTGGTACTGCCAAGTGATGAACTTGCTATAGTGCGGATCGACCGTAGTGAACTCTCGACGCCAATCGAACGAATAACCAAGCCATTCCATGCCTTTTCGGTAACTCAGGTCGCTCTCGCGTGCAAAGTGGGCGGCGAAGTGGTGTGGATCCTCGAACTTGGTGAGCTCAGATTCCGCGACGCCGTAGCGCTCCAAGAGCACTTTAATGAACTCGGGCTCGCGCCTGGCAACCCTCTTTGCTGCTCCAATTATGGGCGTTCCAGTAAAGTGCCACGCCATTGGAAAGAGTACGTTGTAACCACGCATGCGCTTGTAGCGCGCGATCACGTCGGGGACGGTGTAGGTCCTTCCATGGCCGACGTGCGGGGGTCCAGACACGTAAGGGAAGGCTACTGTTAGATAGAATTTTGGTTTATCGCTCGGACTGGCCTCAAAAATCTTTGCCTCGTTCCAAGCCCTCTGCCATTTTGGTTCGATCTCCCGCCAATTCATGACGATCTCACTCCACTGCTTTTATGATAATTATACTGATAAATTCAAGTGTTGTACTAATTGCGATCTGGTTGATTCGTGATGCACTTGGGGCCTTCTTTGATAGCTTTGGGCGACACTTCGTACTCGTGGACTCGTTTTGATGCAAGGTTTGATGATTGCAAAAAGTTTGTTAACGCGCTCGTCACCATATACCACCAAGTCGAAATAGTTACACTTTCCAGGACCACAGAGATGTGATTTAACACCATAGCATTTGAGGATATCCTGGACCATCAATAACAATTCCCTACGCCTATTGCCCATCCTCATGCGTAATTTTCCAAACTTGTGAAAACCTATGGATCCCTCCGATTCATAAAATCCGCATACAAATTGGCTATCAAATTTTTTTATCACAGACCTGATCTTATTCAAGTCCGGTAATCCGTTTTCCGAGCAAAGCGATTTGTACCATTCGCAAAAATTTCTGCTAACGGCTTGGGCTTGATAAGACCCATCACTTTTGAGATGCGGCACAGATGAATTTAGCCCGATTTTCTTGAGCGCTGTAGCAAATTTCTCCGCAAACTCTTTGTCTTTGACGCCGAGTTGTACACAATAAGTGCGCTTGCCGGACTTGCGCTTTCTCACGTATACCGACCCGTCTCCCAACAGCACGCCCAAGACGTACCCTAAAGCTGGGCTAGGGTGCGGGGTGAAAGGTCTCGCTGTAAGTTTTAAAGCAACTTTTCTATCCCGCCGAGCGATGCCGTACTTTTTCATCCAATCAATTACGGTGTTCCTGTGAACTCCATAAAGCCGGGCTATTTTTATGGTGGATTTGTTTTCGCCCCAGTAAAGTTTATACAGCTCGTCGCGACTTGGCCTTTCTAAAATCCTCTGGATTGACCCCCGCTTAGTAATTCCATATATCTTTACCCACTTTTTCACCGTCGAACGGCTGACACCATGCGTTAAGGCTATCTGTCTGAGAGACTTGTTCTCATCCAAATACAACTTGCGTAACCCTTCACGTCCCAATCTCTTTATACTGGATGCCATCAGCTCCGCCATGTTTTTTATCTTAACGCCGTACTTTTTCATCCACCTCCTCACCGTTGTGTGCGTAACTCCATACAGATGAGCTATCTGCGTGAGTGATTTGTTTTCGATCCAGTACAGTCTATACAGCTCGTCACGCGTTGGCTTTTCCAGCAGAAGCCGCCCCCTCACGTTTCTCACCTAATGCTTGTAGACACTACCACCAAAGCGACGTTTATGGCGCTCATACTTCAAGCGATTTTCGGGGAGAGGTCACCGAAAGTATTCGATACACCTTTTAAAAATTAGCTCCAAATCAACACTTTTTTGTCAAATGGGGCTTAAGCTTTATTTTTCCCCACAGTACTCCCGCAGGTGAATTAAAACCGACGGTTTTTGATTTTTGTTTGGTCGG
>CAZCRN010000068.1:0-4636 GCA_964501125.1 Hadarchaeota archaeon (SeqCode)
ACAAAAGTTGCCTCGTTTGGCTTGATTATCTCGTTGAGCACGGGAGACTCGATATCTATGTGGGGGATCTTCGAGCGCGTGAGCGGGTCTCGCTTGTGGATATAAACTCGGGCGGGAATCTCGATCTTGCTCTCTGCTGTGCCCGTCATATTACCTCAACCACCCCGCTGTCCGCATCAACCACTAGCTTATCTCCAGTTTTGATTCGCTCGATATCGATTCCATCCACACACGGGATTCCAGCCAGGATGACTCCAGTCGCCACTATCGTCTCCGTCTCACGGTTCACGATCGCGGCGGGGGCAACTCCGTTCTTTTTCAACCCATAAATCACATACGATCCAACCGTGGAGCCCTTCCCTGCAGGGAAAACCAAGACTTTGCCCTTCACGCACTGCCCCTCGAGCTCGTGCCCCTTCTCTATGACCACTCCGGTCTTCGGATCTATCCCACCGTAGAACCCAATCGGCTCCTTCGAGACCAGGGCTTCACCTTGGGCTCTTCCCGGACTTATCATTCGCCCCTTCACGCAATCGCCCTTTTAAGTAATTCATCGATGTTGTTGAAAATGACCTTTTGTTTGCAAAAGCTGGGCAGGTAGTTTGCAGCCTTGCCGGAGTTCACGGCCGTGCACCCGTACCCCATCCGCTCGATAGGTGAAACGACCATGCAGGTGTCAGCGACGACTTTCCCTCCCGCCTTTTCTATCACCTCGGTGAGCCCCGCCCGGTTCGCGGCTTCCTTCATGACTCGCGAGGTACATATCCAGACGGGCTTTTTGAGTTTTCCCCCCTCCAACCTGCTTGCAAGCCCAGCGATTTCCCGGAGTGAAGCGTGGGGACACCCGAACATTATTATATCGGGCTCTTCGCCAGTGTTTAGATTTTCATAAGTTTTCTTTAGCTCCTCAGCACCGACTTTGAGGATCTCGAGCCCCTTCGTATCGACGAGGTGCGCTTCGGGCGTTACCCCCTCAACGTGGTATAAGGCCACGGCTCCGGATGCGGCCATCGCGGCCCCCAGAGCCTTCAGCTGATCCACATTCGCGCCCTCTATCCCTTTGAAATACGGAATCCCCTTTTGGACCTGCTTCCCCACGTAATAGCCCAAAGCCCCGAAATCGGAGTTGAATTCCAGCTTAGCATCGACTTTCACGATAAGGTTTGGCTTTCGGTTCTCGCCGAGGTGCAGGCCGTAGTTCGGAGTCACCCCGCACAGCGCGGCCGCGAGCGCTGACGGTGCCCCCTCCCGGTTAGTCCGCGCTCCGAGCACCGAGTTCGCGAACGAGACGGCAGAAGACTCGGACCAAGCCACGTGCTCCCTGAAACGCGGGAGGTTTCCAACTAAGTAAGGGGTGCAGGTCGCAGTCATGAGCGCCCCCATCTTACGAAATGCCTCGATTATCCGCAGTTGTTTATCGGCGAAATCCTCAGGAAAACCTAGCTCGCGCCAATCCTCGAGGTCCATCCCTGGCGGGTTCAGGGTCGTTGGCACTTTGACTTTAGCCCCTTTTGCAGCCTGGTCTTCGAGGAACTCCAGCCCCGGGTCGCCGATCGACTTGTAGGAGACGCCCGCGACCTGAACCGAGCCTATGGGGATCATGCGATCTGCGCCGTAAATCTCGCCGAGCCGTACGAGCAGCCTGAAGTTTCGCTCTACAACCTCGCCGTAGTCGCCGGTGAGCATTCGCTCCTGTTCTTTCGTAAGGTACATGCCATCAGCAAAAGCAAGTTAATTCGATCATTTAAGCATCTTCTCTTCGAATTCGCGCAGGTACTCCACGGATCGCCTAACGTCTATAAAGAGTTGCTTCACCCTCTCAACGTGCTTTTTGGTGACTTTTTTTGATTTCTCCGATGCGGCTACTTCTGAGGCTGGAGCTAGGAGTTGAACCGCATACCTGAGCGAGGCTTGGGCACCGATGTCCGCGAGGTACTCCAAAGCCTCGGGGGTTGTGGTTATCTTCTCGGCCTTTGCCCTTATCTTCAAAATTTCCAATATCTCGTCCCGCGTGTAAGGCCTCGTGCTGATGATCAGAAGCCTGTCGAGCAGGTCTAAAGGCATCCCATGGGCGGACTTCATGTCGGTTCCCCTTACCGTGGTTAAGCCACGGTTCGTAGCGAAGATGATGATGGGCGCCAATTCCTGTTCCATCCCCCTGCCCAAGAAGGAGAATGTTTCTATGTCGAGCATGGAACACTCGTCGATGAACACGACTCCCGGTAAGATCTCGGCCCGTCCTTCCTCGACCCATTTTCTGACTATTTCATCAACCCCAGCTCTAACCTCGCTCGAAATTTCCTTTCGCTCTTCACCCCCGAAGAAAAGGCTAAACATACTGACCCCTGCCCTGGATTGCGCCGTGTCGAGATCGTGAAGATTCATGGGGTAGACGAATTCCTTGTGCTTCAGCACCGGTCCACTCGGCACCTCGACCGGACGGATGGTGGTGAGGTCCGCCTTCTCCTTCTCCGCGACTTCTCGAGACCTACCGATTTTTGCCACCCTACCGGAGTCAGCATCGATTTGTACCACATCACCCGTCTCGACCCCTTGTCTGATCAGAGATATCGCGAACGATTGGTCCATCTTCAGTTGTTGGGTTGCATCGGTGGTAGCGAGCTTTATCGTTCCCCCTACGGGTATCTTCGTGTAAGGGTTGTAGGGATGGGGCTCCTGATCGATGCGCAGTTCTTTTACTTCCCCTTCGTAAATCCTGCGCATTTCGTGAACCCTCAGTCCGATCGCCTTTCGGAGAGTTTGAGTCAGGAATTCGGTCTTTTTGATTTCGGCGGAATAAATCTCAGAAGCTGCAAAGGGGATGAAAGGCACATCACGTCCAAGCTCTTTTGCTATAGCAACAGCAATCGCGGTTTTTCCCGTACCCGGTGGCCCTGCGAGCAGGATAGACCGTCCGGCAAACTTTCCTTTCTTCATCATGTCAACGATTACACCCGCTGCTTCCCTTGCCTCGATTTGCCCGACCATTCCAGCCGCAACGGGTTTAGCCTTTAGACCTTCAAGCCCGAGTCCCGTTATGTGAGAATGAGCTGCTATCCGCTCCCATTCCCTTAGTGCACGAGGAGTTTCGGAAATTTCCTGCATCGCAATCACTGATATTTGGGGAAAAAATGAAGCGATAAAAAATTTTCTCTTTCACAAATAATCTTCGGGCTTCAGCTTGAGCGGGAGTTCCGGTTTTTTGAAGTCCTTTGGGTCACGCTCCGCAGGGATCGTCAAATCGAAACCCATTTTAGTGGTCTCCCGCGTCTCCAAATCCGAGGAGGGGTCAAGCGAGGATCCTTTTTCTCGCTTGGTGAGGATGTCCCGATCTCCTTGGAAGCGTGTCGCCATCGCCCACTCAACCTCGTTGGGATTATGGATATCGATGTCGTCGTCCACCACCCAAACGTGCTTCAACGACTTGTGCCCCCTCATGGCCGCTTCAATCGCTTTTCGCCCATCGTCTGGATTTTTCTTCTCGATGCTTACGACCGCGTGCAGCCAGGAGCACCCTCCGGGGGTTACCAGAACATCCTTGCACTCGCAGACCTTGCCAACTTCGCGGAATATCGTGGGCTCGCGGGGCATGCCCATCAGGAGCTTGTGCTCCAAACCTCCAGGGAGCAGTGCCTGAAAGCTCGCGCCCCCCTTTACGAATATCCGCTTTATCCGCGCCACCCTCTGCTTTCGCACGATGTCTGGAGTTTCGGTTAGATCAAGGAACGGCCCCTCGTCACGCAGCTCGTCGGTCATTTCCGCCATCATGACGATTTCGGCCTCCGGGACCTTGTGCCCCTCCAGCTCGATCAAGCCAACCTCCGCCAACGCATTTGCTATACTCAGCTCGCTCTTCCCAAGCTCCGCCGATACCGCGGCCGCCACTAGGACAGGCACTGGGTTCCCAATGCAGATCGCGAACTCTAGGTTCCCCCGCTTTAGGAATTCATCGAAGTGTCTGGGTAGAATCCGCACCACGACCCGGTCCTTCCCGATGACCATCATCCGGTGATACGAGGCGTTCAGGCCGAGCTCGGGGTCACTAGCTATTACCACGCCCGAGGAGATGTAGGGCCCCCCATCGATGGGATAGTGGGTCAGGATCGGGAGCTCCGTTAGATCGGGTTTGATTTCCTCGTAGCCCTCTGCCTTCATTAGCTTGGGCTCCTTGGGGTTGTCTATAGCATCGGCGAGCTTTGTGATGAGTTGCCCCCTCTCGATGCCCAGCCCAAGCGCGATTAGCTCGCGTGAGGAGCAGAGGTTCGCCACCACGGACATTCTGAATCCTTTCATGTTTTTGAATAGGAGGGGCTTCCCATCCAGCATCCGCATCAAGGTAGCCGCTTCGTACCTCACATCTACCGGGCGCTCGATTTTCACCAAAAGCCCTCGCTCGTCGAGGAGCTTTATGAACTCACGCAGGTTCACGCTACCACCCCAATTCTCGTCCGCAAGACCTCGAAGCCCTCGCGCTCGATCGCGCGCGCGACCCGCTCCTGCAGCTCTTTGCCTGGAGTAAGCGCGACCATGTTCCCCCCAAGGCCTCCGCCAGTCATCTTCGCCCCGTAGGCGCCATGCTGCCTTGCCAGCTCAACCAAGAAATCGAGCTCCTTGCATGAGACCTCGATCGCTTGCA
>CAZCRN010000069.1:0-4615 GCA_964501125.1 Hadarchaeota archaeon (SeqCode)
ATTCATGGCTTTTCGGAGGTTATTCAGAACTAGGCCTTACATACCATCTTAACACTTAACACTTCCATCTTCAAGGACGCTATATTGGGCAGGGAGATGAATCTGAACTGGAGTATTGTAAATCAATTTTTCACCTGTGAAGGCTCTGATACCCTGTTTAAACGATCTTCCCACAGAGAGGGCACCGAAAGTAATCGTTGATTTTTAGATTTTCTTGATTTAGATTGAAAGATTTAGGGCTAAAAGCTCAACTCTACCTTCTCGACCAACCACAGGAACTAATCCAATAACTCAAAGGAAAAGCTTGCCACTAGAGTTAAACAAATCCCGTATAGACTAAATGATGAGGAAATACATGCCGCTAATCAAGAAAGGGGCCGAATCGAACCTCTACCTCGAGAACTTCGCGCGCGTGCTGCACCCGGCTGGGGCTGGCAAGGTCATCATCAAGCACCGCATCGCCAAGCGATATCGTGTGCCGCAGCTCGACGTGCAACTACGCGAGAGCCGCACTGCCCTTGAGGCCAAACTATTCGCCGATGCACGAGTAGCCGGTGTCCCCACCCCAGTCGTGTATGAAGTCGACCGCGTGGGAATGCGAATCGTGATGGAGTTCATCGAGGGCCCACAGGTGAAGCTCGTGCTCGACAAGCTAAAGCCCAAGGCCCGACGCAAGCTGTGTGAGCTGATCGGCAGGCAGGTCGCGCGCCTGCACCGCGCTGGGATCGTGCACGGTGATTTGACGACTTCGAACATGATTCGAACGCGCGGGGGTGAGGTTTATTTCGTTGACTTCGGGCTGGGGGAGTACAATCCATCGCTCGAGGCTCGCGGGGTCGACCTGCACCTGCTCAGGCGCGCTTTACAGAGCATTCATTTCCGCATCACCGAGGAAGCCTACCGTGCAGTCCTCGCGGGATATAGGCGCGAGTTCGGCAAAGGCGCGAGTGCTGTTATCAAACGAGTTGAGGAGATCGAGCGCCGCGGACGGTACGTGCCAAGGGAGGAGCGGGCATGGCGTTGATCTTCGTCACAGGGAACCGCCACAAGTTCGAAGAGGTGAGCGAGCTAGCGGCGCGCCACGGGATCGAGCTCGAACAACGCGATACACCTTACATCGAGATTCAAGCCGATAAACTCGAGGACGTGGTGCGTCCGGGCGTTCAACAGGCATGTGCTTTGCTGAGGGCTCCGTGCTTCGTGGAGGACGCCGGGCTATTCGTGCGGGCGCTCCGGGGTTTTCCGGGCCCTTACTCGAACTTCGTTTTCCAGAGACTGGGGAACGAAGGTTTGCTCAAGCTGCTGGCTGGCGAAAAAGATCGGCAGGCCGAGTTCAGGTCGGCCGTGGGGTACTGCGAGCCAGGGAAGAAGCCAGAAGTATTTACGGGAAAGGCCGAAGGGAGCATTTCCTTTGAAGCTAAAGGTACGCGGGGTTTTGGATTTGACCCCATCTTCATCGCCCGTGAGGGTGACGGCCGAACCTTTGCAGAGATGTCAACGAGCGAGAAGAACAGATACTCCCATCGAGCCAAAGCGATCGAAGCTTTTTTCAGCTGGTACGTCAAAAAGGAAAAGATCAAACGGTGAGCAGATGGCGAAGCGCGAGAAACTCGAGTGGATCGATCGATCGGCGGCTGAGGCCGAGGACTTGGTCGTGAAGCTTGCGAAGGAAGGAAATTCGGCTAGCCGGATAGGTGTCATCCTGCGCGATCGATATGGGATACCGAGCGTCAAATCCATCACGGGCAAGAGCATGTTGCAGATATTGACCGACCGTGGTTTGAAGCCGGAGTTGCCTGAGGATCTGATGAACCTGATCCGAAAGGCGGTTAAGCTGCACGCACACGTGGCCGAAAACCGAAAGGATCAAGCATCGAGGAGAGCCCTCGAGGTCATCGAATCACGCATCCACAAGTTGGTCAGGTATTACGTACGCACGGGATCCCTTCCAAAGGGCTGGCGGTATGAACCCGAGCGAGCAGCCATTCTAGTTCGTTGAGTGGTGTGGATTTGGGTCGGGCCGAAATCAGGAGGTTCCAGCGAGCGGCTGATGAGGCTGCAACATTTCTTAAGAACCATTTGGCGCGGGGCAGCCGCGTTAAGGTGATCACCCACACCGATGCAGATGGCATCGCTGCAGCGGGGATTCTGGCGCGGTGCCTGTATACGTATAATCTCCCATTTCATGTCAGATTCACGCGTCCCCTTAGCCCACCCGAAATCGCAGAACTCGGCAAGGAGAATTACGATTTGTTCGTGTTCCTCGACCAAGGCAGTGCCCAGATCAGTGCGATTCACAAATTCGTGCTCGGCGCAGGGCACGATGTGCTGATTTTGGATCATCATCTGGGCGAATTTCCCATGCATCCAAACTTAGCCTGCCTCAACCCTCATGCGTGCGGCCTGAATGGTGCAAAGGATGTAAGTGCATCTGGCGTTGTGTATTCAGTTGTCGAACAGATAGACAAGAGCTTCCGGCCTTTGGTCGGACTTGCGGTGATCGGCGCGCTCGGCGATCGTCAAGAGTTTTACTCCGGCTTCACGGGGATAAACGATACTCTCGCAAAAAGGGCAGTTGACCTAGGTCTGCTGAAGGTCGATGAGGGCCTCAAGCTGGTCGGGCGAGATCTGTGCCCGGTAACCGAGTGTTTGAGGCTATCGGTGAGACCGTACTTGCCCGGCATATCCGGTAGTTTGGATGCATGTCGGACGCTTGTCGATACGCTCGGCATCACACCCAGCAACGCGATAGGTGAACTCGGCCCGGAGACGGAGGCCGGATTGAGAGACGCTATATTCGCCCGTGTTGGCTCGGTTGCGGCAAAGGAGGAGTTCTGCCACACGCTGTGGGGCGCCGTCTACACTTCGGCAACTGATGTCGTGGCCGGCCCGAGCGATGTTCGTGAGTACGTCGCGATGCTCGATGCGTGCGATAGGCTCCGCAAGCCCGAGCTAGGTTTGGCCGTGGCGCTAGGCGATCAGAATGCGTGCACGGATACGCTGGCATTACTGCGCAGGTATCAGGAGCAGATGGTGAAAGTTCTCGGCTGGCTGGCCGCGCACATGGATAGGTTCAAGACCACGCTGCGGATGCGGTACATCCATGTCGGGAGGGAGATCGAGCCGGGGATGATAGGTGAGGCGCTCTCGCTCGCGATGGAATCGGGTTTGATAGACCTCGATCGCCCGATTATAGGATTAGCGGACACGGGGACGCATGAACTCAAGGTCTCCGCCAGAGCAACACCGGGGCTAGCGATTCGAGGTGTAAATGTGGGGAAAGCTCTTGCAAAGGTCGCGGAGTCCATGGGTGGCACGGGTGGGGGACACGATGTTTCGGCAGCAGCTCGAGTACCGCGCGAGCGAATGGATGAGTTCATAACTAAGTTGGATCAAGCTCTCACATGAGCGAGTTAGCTGAAGTTTTAATAGAATTCTCTAATAAACTTGACTTGAGGCACTACATGACCTTCGAGCAAAGCGAGCTTCAGAGGCTAGTAGAAGAGATTATCGAATTGCTCGAGCGCTGTTCTGGAGATCCCCCGGCGATCAAAAACCTTCTATTGGAATTGAGGACCCTCTACAACAAGATCCCGATTTATCCTGGGATTATTGCTAGGTGCCTACCGCTGGCGGTGCAGCCGATCGGGATCGAGCATTTGAAGGATGGCCAAGAGGTCACGATCCATTTGAAAGACAATCGAATTCTAGCGGGCAGGGTCGTTAGTGTTGCCCCAACTGAGGTGAAACTCGCTGAATGTCAGGAGTTTGAGCCGCCCAAGCTCAGCAGCGAGATCACCGTGCCGATGCGCGATGTGCACGAGGTCAAGTTGCTCACCCGCAAAGTGCTTCAGAGGGAATGGCCGGACCTAGATTTCCGCGAATGAGGTGGTAATTTGCCTGAACTCAGACTCAAGCCCGGCGACGTGGTACGGCTGGAGGGTTTGGTGAGCCTAGAGGTCAAAGAGGGCAAAGTATCGATTGGTGGGGGCCTACGGGAGAAGGGCGAAAAAGTCGTTATACCTCGAGCCAAGGCATTACCCCTCGAGGCGGAGACGGACGCAACCGTTGAATACACCCTCGGCGCAGAGGGCCGAGTTGAGCGCTTGCCTGAGCGCACCATACCCTGCGAGTGGGATGAACTCGTTGAAGACATCGCGCGTGAAAAACCGCGGGTTATTTTGGTCGAGGGTGACGTGGATACAGGCAAGACTTTTTTCACTACTTACATCGCGAATAAGCTACTCAGACATGACATCCGAGTTGCAGTCGTCGATGGAGATATCGGGCAATCGGACATAGGGCCACCGAGCACAGTTGGAATGGGTGTTTTGAAGGGGCCAGTTGGTTTGCTGCATGAGGTGCCGACGGAGGCCGCTCACTTCGTAGGTTCGATGTCTCCCTCTGGCCACGTGATGGAATTCATGATAGGCATGAAGAAGATGGTCGAGCGTGGTTTAGAGAAAGCCGATGTCGTGATCGTGGACACGGCCGGGTGGATTTCTGGCGGGGCGGGCCGCGCGCTCAAGCTGTACGAGATGGAGCTACTCAATCCGGATCTCGTGGTGGCGCTCCAGCGGGAGCAGGAATTGGAGCATTTGCTGAAAGGCGTGCC
>CAZCRN010000070.1:0-4525 GCA_964501125.1 Hadarchaeota archaeon (SeqCode)
TTTCTGCGATTTTCTTTATCACCGCTTCGTTTGGTTCGCTGTAACTGGCGCTTTTTGCAACGTTTTCTAACTGGAAGTCTGAGCACAGGATGTATGTGAGGTTTGGGTTTTCTTTCTCCAGCACGACTTTGACCGTCGTCGGGTCCTCACCGAGCCCTTGGATTGCAATCTTTGTCATCAGCTCCCAGCACCACTCATCAAAATTGAACATAAGCGTTTCGTCAATAGGGCCGCAAATGCACTATTTTCAAGGTTTCAAAGGGTTTCGGAAAATTGAAGGGGAGGGATGAATATTTACACACAGGGCACAAGATTCGTTTGGTGGGCAAATGAGCTCTAGAGCCCGAGCTTGCAGGCGGGCAGCTTTGGCCCTAGCGATATTTGGACTGCTCTTGGCTAGCTGGCCAATCGCGGCAGAGTATCAGTGGGTTCAGACAGACTGGAGTGGTGGACGCACGACACCAACGCTGCAGGTCGGTAGCTGGACTGACACCTATGACAATTACTATACAGGTGAAAACGAGAACGTGCAGGTGGTAGGTGAAGTCAAACTTGAAAACACCACTATTCCGCTCGCAGGCATCGCCAATCACGTCGTCATAAGTGAAGTCGATGCAGGCAATGACTGGGTAGAGCTGTATAATCCCACCGGTACTGCTGTTGACATCGGGGGATGGACACTTGACACATCCACTTACTTAGATGATGCCACGATTCCAGCCGGCACGATGATCCAGCCCTATAGCTTCTACTCGATAGGTGATGCTGGCACGGGCGCGGACTACACTGAAGATCCCATAACTATCGCCCTCTCTGATGCTTGGGTTCAGATCCAAGATGCGGGAGGGGTCACGGTTGACTTGGTCGGCTGGGGTGGCACGGCCGGCAACTTCGAGGGGACTCAGTATCCGAACGATTTGGTAAGCGGCGTCACCCTCGAGCGCAAGGCCCAAGCGACTTCCACCGCAGCCGATTTGGCACCGGGCGGAGCCGATGCTAACTTGGGCAATGGATATGACACGGATAACAACGCGAACGATTTTGTTGAGCAAAGTTCACCCAACTTGCAGACTGCTGCTAGTCCAGCCGAGGAACCCGTAATTCGCGTATACAAATCCGGTGGTTGGTTCGAGTCCTCCATCTACGACGCGGTTGGCAGCGCCGATTGGGGCGCCGTGACTTGGAACGCTTCCATACCGGCTGGCACGAGTCTTGTGGTCAAGCTCCGGACGGGCGGCACCGATAACGCTTATGACGGCACTTGGAGCGTCTGGCACCCGCACGATAATAACACCGAAAATACGGATATGCCTGACAACCGTTACGTCCAATATCGTGTTGAATTATACGCGAGCGCTGATAACACCTTGACACCCGAGCTTTACGACATAACGATCAATTATACCCTCATCAATGACTTCACAGTGAGCGTATCCCCGACGCCAGTTACAGTGATAAGGGGCAGCTCGGCATCCACCACCGTTACGGTCGAACTCACGGGAACTACTCCGGAAAATGTCACGCTCAGCGGTTCTTGGCCTTATGGGGCACCTGCGGGGGTTACTGCGACTTTTGAACCCGATAACGGCCCGGATACCCCCACCCCACCTTCACCCGCACTCTGACTTTCACGGCCTCACCTACAGCAACCTTGGAGAACTTCGTGTTTCGGGTTACTGGGCAAGGCGGCAACCTAACTCGGACTTTCGATTTCACCCTTTGGGTTGCGACTTTCGACTTCATGTTAACGGCGGATCCCGACAATCTCTCGATGCTGCGAGGCGAGACTGCAACTTCAACCATCAGGGCCTCCTTGCTTGCTGGAGACCCTGCAACCGTTGAGCTCAGCGGTGCTTGGGTAGACACAGAGCCAACGGGGGTCACGGCAACTCTTAGTCCAACCTCAGGCGTTCCTACTTTCGAGAGTACCCTGACTGTCTCGGTAGCCACCGGTGCGGAGGGTGGAAGTTTCCTCTACAGAATAATCGGCTCGGGAGGTGGCAAAACTAGCGAAATCTATGTTCGCATTACCGTAGATGTCGGGCTAGCCTTGACTTTGACCACCGACAAGGACAACTACGAAAAAGGAGAAACGATTCGAATCTCGGGAACCGCGAAAGACCCCAGAGGGGAAAACGTTGAAAATGGGATGGCAGAGATTCAGTTCATCTGCGAGGATTTGAAATTCCGAGAGGAGAACGTTCGAATCGAAAATGGGGTCTTCAGCTATGATTATCCGATCTGGTTCGGTGACCCGGATGGAATTTGGACCATAAGGGTCGAGGCTGAAGATAACCTCAAAAATACGGGAACCGTGACCATTTACATCACCGTAGGGACCCCGCCAGGTGTGGAGTACTTTAAAATCACTATTCATGAACCAACGATGGGCAGCAGGTACGCCAGAGGAGAAGTGATCAGGTTCTCGGTTGAGGTCAAAACCGAAGATGATTTGCCCGTCGAGAATGCTGAGGTCTTCTTCATTTCGCCTTTGGGAGTGAGAGGACACTTTGACCCGATGGTGGGAGCCCTTGGGGTTTACACGGCCGATTACAAGGTGGGGTGGGGGGATCCCCTCGGGAGCTGGGTAGCGCGGATAACGGCTGAGAAAGGGCTCAAACAGGGCGGAGCTCAGACCATTGTCGAGATTCAAGCCAAACCGCTAGTGATAAGTTTATTGAGCCCCAGCCCCGGCGACCAGGTCGAGGTAGGGGAAACTGTGCAGATAAGGGTGAAAGTGACCTATTGGAACGGAGACCCGGTCGAAGGTGCAACGGTTACCGTGACTATGCTTGCGGGGGAGAACCTGACCCTCGTACACGAAGGTGCGGGGATCTATGTCGCGACCTACACCTTCACTTCTCGAGACGTTGGAAAAGGGCGCTTGGAGATCACGGCTTTCGAGGGCACCCTCGAGGCCGGGATGAATTTGGGCTCTGAGGCCCCTCCGATCGAGGTCGCGCGGATGGGAATCCTCCGAACTTTGACCACTTACTGGTGGGCAACCCTCTCGATCCTAGTGGGGGCTGGGGTCGCTTCGGGCTACCTCGGTCGAAGGGCCATACTCGTGCGGAAGCTCAAGCGGGTGCGGAAGGAGATCCGGGAGATCCCCAAGCTCAAGCGGGAGGCCATGATAAAATATTTCAAGGAGGGCTCCATCGAGCGCGATACCTACGACGAGCTAATGGACAAGTACGACATGAGGCTGGGGGAGCTCAGGAAAGAGGAAATGCGGCTGAGCGCGAAGGTTGGGAAGAAGGTTAGGACAAAAAAGGCTAGGAGAAGGAAGCGAAGATAGCGCAGGAGTTCCAAGCTTTTGGCATCGTTTAGCTTTTTAAACGGATTTTGTTTTGCCAGCAATTGAGTAAAAACGCCCGCCGAGGTGAAGGAGCGGCTTGAACTTTTTCAGATTCATGAATCCCTTTTCGCTATCGAAAGCCTCCTCGTCGGCCGAAGCCGCAACCACTTCACCCACGAAGATCGTGTGATCACCAGTCTGGAGCTTCTGCACGAGCTTGCACTCGAGATGGGCAACGCACTCCTTGATTCGCGGCGGCTTGACCCGCTTGGATGGTAAGCTCGTTAGCTTGGCCCCAGCGAATTTATCCACCGTTCGACCCGAGCGCGTGCCGCAGAAGTGCGCTTGCTCGACGAGTCCCTCGGGCGGAACGTTTACAACGAACTCCTTGCAATCCTCGATCAGACCGTGCGAGTACCTGCGCGTCCCGATGCTTATCGCGACCAAGGGGGGATCGCGCGAGGTCGGCATCGTCCAGCCCAAGGTTATGATGTTCGGTTTGCCTCTCGCATCGACGGTCGTGACCAAGACCGTGGAGTGGGGAGCGAGGAGTCCTGAAACGAATTCCGTGCTTACATCGATTTTTACCATTGGAGCACCTCCACATCCTCTTACCCACGCCTCGTTTAAGTGATGCGGTCGAATTACATCATGATGAGGGCCTATCCACGTTTCATCATACCAGGCTTCGAGCCTTTCGATCCGGTCGAGCTTGCACGGGAAACGGAGAAGATCGTCTGTAGAGGGGACAAGCGAAAGTACACGGATTTCTACGCGACCGGCGTTTATGGTGGTATAGCTACGGGCTATGCCTGCGGCTGCTGTCTGCGCTGCCTGTTCTGCTGGATCGATTGGAGTCGTGATTTTCCGGAAAAATTCGGTGAGTTCTACTCACCGGCTGAAGCGTTCAAGCGACTGAGTGCAGCCGCTCATCGCGCGGGTGTTCGAAAGCTGCGAATCTCGGGGGCCGAGCCAACACTTGGCAAAGAACACCTCCTCGGCTTGCTTGAGCACGTCGAGCGCTCTGAGTTCGATGTTTTCATCCTCGAGACCAATGGCATCCTATTCGGGATCGATCGCGATTACGTGCGTGCGGCCTCGAAGTTCACGAAGCCACACGTGCGTGTCTCGCTGAAGGCCGGTACTCCTGAAGCCTTTACTCGGAAGACAGGAGGCAAGCCAGAAGCATTTGAAATCCCATTCCAAGCTATCCGCAATCTCCTCGAT
>CAZCRN010000071.1:0-4487 GCA_964501125.1 Hadarchaeota archaeon (SeqCode)
GGCCGCCGGCCGGCGGTGAAGGAGGTTTGGGGGCATGGTTAAAATGTTAAAGCAACACTGCCCGTATTTATAAACGAAGCTAGTGATTGAGAAGATAAACGGGTTGATCTGGTGGAAGAAGAGATCAAAAACTGGTTGGAAAGCGGGAAAAATGATTTGAAAACTGCCAGCTACAACCTAGATGGGGGTAGGTTAGACGCGGCAGCGTTTTTCGCACAGCAGGCGGCCGAAAAGTTCTTGAAAGCCATGCAAATAAAAAAATTGGGCAAGTTTGAGAAAACACATGATTTGGTCCTGCTCGCCAAAAGTGTTGGTGCCCCAACGAGGATAATCAAGCTCTGCGAAATTTTGGCACCATTTTACACGGTGACTAGGTATCCCGACGTGCGGATAAGCTACGGTAAAGAAAAGGTTTCTTCCGCCGTCGAGGCGAGCGAAAAGGTGGGGAGATGGGTGGAGCAAAACCTGAGGTGATGGCTGCGGTGGAGAAATTCAGAAAAGTTGCGCGAAAACACGGTGTGGAGAAAATAGTGCTGTTCGGCTCGCAAGCTTTTGGGCTGGCCGGAGAAGCTAGCGATATCGATCTCATCGTGGTCAGCCGTGAAGAAGATAAGCTCGGGCTCCTCTCAAAACTCTATCACGAGTGGCATGTGGTTCAAGGGATCGATCTGCCGGTGGACTTCATCTGCTACACTCCCGAGGAGTTCGATGAGTTAAAAGAGCGAATAACCCTCGTCAGGGAAGCCGTGAGGTCGGGAATTTCGATGGAAACATGAAAGTCACGCTAACTCGAAGTGAACCTTGAGCTTGTATTTGAAAATTTTTCCGAAAAGACGAGGTCGTTCGAGGCTCCAGATTTGTGCGCCTGAGGAGCTGGAATTTCAAATACAAGATGCGCAATTTCCCTAACCCTGAAACACCGTTCGCTCACATAAACGCTTTGGCGTCCTCGCGCTCTCGGGCGCCTCTTTTTTCGAACGCTTTCGCAACCTCCTCCAAGCTCGCACCGTGGGCTGCCTCGCACGAACGCCGCCGCCTGATCCTCACGAAAATTGGATGATTGACCGCCTCGCCAACTATCAGCGCCTCACCTACCGGCAAGGACGAAATCATCTCGGCCGTTTCGCTGGTTATGCACTCGGATGACCGCTTGATGTGATCGAGATCGTATGGGTTCGTGACACGCAGGATAATATTTGTATTTGCCTGCGACAGCACGGTCGTTGATAACCGCACGGGGCGCTGGCTAATTAGCATCAGCGAAGCGTAGAACTTCCGCCCCTCACGCGCGATCGTCTCGATTATGCGCTTCGAGATCGCGGACTCCTGAGGCACGAACTGATGGCTCTCCTCCAGGCAAAGCATGAAGGGGGGAATACGTCCTCGCTTCCTCAGGTTGAACAGCTTGCGGGCAATGTACGCCACGATGACCTGCTTCTTGCGCAGGCTAATCGTGTCGCTCAAGTCGATTATCACGGCTTTGCCGGGCTCGACTATCTTGTCCCACCTCGGAAAATCGACCTTTGCGAATATCCCTAGGGCCTGAAGGTTGAACAGCCAGCCGAGCAGGGCCTGCTGTAGCTGCTTGTGGATCTCACTATCATGCTCGATCCGCGCGATGACCTCATCGAGGCCAAATGGCCCCTTGCCAGACTTCATTTCCTTATGTAGCTCATCGAGCACGTGGTATAGTTCACGCAATTGGGTATCCGATATATCTGGTGCGAATTCTTGAAATTGATAGGAGCTTAGGCTGGGAACACCTATGCGAATGTCCTTCCCCCGAATGATAGTCACCCGATCGGAGTAATCGGCGCCCCCGTTCGGCGCTGCCAGTGATGCATACTCACCATGAACATCGATAATGATCGCAGCTACCCGCCCTTGTTCTGGCAAACGATCGAGCAGCTCCTCGATGACTACCGCCGCCGTATAGCTCTTACCACCGCCGCTTTGGGAAAGGATCGCCACATGCTTACGCAATAGCTTAGTAAGGTCCAACCGTGCAGGCAGGTCGTGGTATCGCAGTTGACCTATCTCGATTCCTCCATTTGGGGCAAAACCGAGAAATCTCACCAGCGTCTCCGGCCTCGCCTCGTAGACTTTCTGCCCGGGCGAGGATGGGAAACTCGTTCGGTCCAAGCCGTTCTCGGTCTGCACACCGAGTGTACGAGCATTAGCGATGATGTACTCCCATCGATCGGCTGGGAAGATCGAGGCCAGAGGCCTGCCACCTCGCTCGTACTCCTTAACGGATTCCGCTCGCATGAAGTACCGGTTTGTTTTGATGACGTTTGTCACAAATGCTACGACCTTGCCTTCTTCGGTCTCGAGCTCGACGAACTGCCCGCGGCGAACTGGAATCGCACCATCTGCGGTGACGACAAACGAGAATTCACTTGACGATGGGCCATCACCGGTTGCAATTATCGAACCGATTTCCTTCATCAGAATGGCCTCCTGTGTCTTCTGAGATCCAGTAGGGTCGAGGGACCGATGCGGTCCGCGATGCTGTCACGCACGATATCTAGCTCCTCTTCCGCCAATCGGGCGCGGACATCAGCCTCCATTAGCACTGATGGAAGCCCGTATGCGTCATGGTGCGCAGATAAAGCGTAGATCAGCGAAGCGATTTGATCGGCAGTATGCGCTGGTTCGCGCTTGCTTTGGATGAACTCGATTCGGAGCGGGCGGTCGTAGGGCACCGTCTTGATGTAGAACACGTAAATTTGCGGAGCCCACTCGCCTAAATCCCTCAACACATGGCAATCTAGAGTCCCAGCATAACGAAACGTAAAACTACGCTCACCCACCCCGAGCATGTGGTCGAGAAATGCCGTATCGCGTGAACAAGCTAGGAAATCAGCGTCTGCTAACATCGAGATTTGCCCCGGTGGAATATCGTAGCCATCGATTAAGCTCGGAAGTACCTTGCGTTGGAAGATGTCAATGAAGCGTGCGCTACGGCTGTCCTTTACCACGCCGGCTAACAAGATCCTGGATTTTGTGCATGTATCGTAGAGGCTGGAAAACGCGGTCATTAGCTCGCGATAAAGCCCTAGGAGCCTAGAGCTATGAGGAGGCCTATCAACGTACTGCGGAACGAGCGAGCCATCGAGCAGTAAAATGTCTACCTGATGAGCCTTCAGTGCCTCCACCCCGAGCCTAAGCTCGGTAAGCTGGCGTTCCATCCCGATCACCAATTCGAGCTCACGTGCATCGAGTGGCTCGGTCACGCTGATCAAACGTGGATTGGGAAATTCACTTGGATGGTACTCGGCCTCGAAAAGCTCGCCTTCGTGGTAGCGAAAGATAGTGGCGATCGCGCGTACCAAAATGAGATCGAGCCCGTGTAGCGCTCGACTGAGCATCCCACCGTCTATGCCCATAACCGCCACATCGGTCAAATGGGCTTGATCGACGGTCGCCACGAACCTAGGCTCCATTATTTCTTTTTGCTCCGCCTCGTCGATTTGGGCGAGATCGATGCGCTCCTTAATGCCTCTAAGCACTTCGGCTACCTGACGGCGTTTCCGGTTCTGTTCGAGGATTCTCTCGACTATGGCGGCTAACGTATGTTCGAGCTCCCCGTAATTGTTGGACTGGACCAATCTCTCAACGGCGGACGACATTGCCTGCCTCCGTTTCACCTTCCACAGCCGAAACGGGGGCTGACGGCATTTTTAAGCCGAATGGGGAGAGAGGTGACCGAAAGTAATAGGTGAAAATTGGCGATTTTATGCGCGCATCGGCCGTCCTCGAGCTGGTCAGACCACATAATTGCGTGCTTGCAGGTCTGGCAGTCCTCGCAGGTGTAGTTGTGGCTGCTGGCGAAGCACACTCGTTACAAATCGCGCTTGCTTTTGCAGCTGCCTTCGCGATATGCGGCGCTGGAAATGCGATCAACGATTATTGTGACCGCAAGATAGATGCTATAAACCGCCCTTGGCGACCGATACCGTCCCGGAGGCTGAAAGTTTCCGAGGCTTTGAAAATAAGCAGGGGGCTCTTCATCGTTGGGATAGTGCTCGCAGCGCTAGTGAATTTACCATGCCTCGGACTGGCTGCCTTGAACTCGGTGGTATTGGTTGTTTACTCAGGCGAGCTCAAGCGGCGCGGGCTGGTCGGCAATCTAGCTATAGGTTTTTTGGTTGGATCGACTTTCTTATTCGGTGGCTTAGTCGTTGGCGAACTTCTCGCAGTTGGTATCCTCGCGGTGATGGCAGGGCTTTCGACCGTTGGGAGAGAGCTGATCAAAGACATTCAGGATATGCGGGGGGACCGCGCGATCGGACTGGTGACTTTCCCGCTCCACCACGGCAGGCGCGCAACCGCTGCCTTGGCAACCGCTTTTATCAGCGCCGCGATCGCCCTTGCGCCAGTACCTTATGTGCTGGGCTTGTTTAGTATGCTGGCTTATCTCACGCCCGTAACCGTTGCGGTTGCGTTTTTCATCGCATCAGCCGTTGTAATCTTAGAAAATCGGA
>CAZCRN010000072.1:0-4486 GCA_964501125.1 Hadarchaeota archaeon (SeqCode)
CCGCACGCCCGGGGCCACCACCTCTGGCCCTCGAATGACAATCACAGCATACAACGCGATGCCGATAAACATCACAATCATGAAAAAAATCCCAACCACGGCTGCCACGCTTCCAAACGCGCGCCACCCGCCTTCGGAAACCTTAGCGATACGATCGATGAGGTTCAACCCGCGCTTCGTTCGCCACATTACCACGCCGGGTTCGACCGTGACTCCCCGCTTTTTGAGATCGTAGCGGCGGTTGGCAAATAGGATAACGGACCAAAACACTGCCACGAATAGGAGCGCCCACCAAATTATCCACATCGACTTCCCACAGCTCTTTTAACCACTTCGGCTTAAACCCTGTTGGGTGAGCATGTTTTACGTCGTGTTTGCAACGACCAAGGATCAAGCCCAAGCAAAGCGAATCGCTGAGCAGCTTGTCAACGAACGGCTCGTAGCATGTGCGAACATCGTGCCGAATGTTGGCTCCGTATACTGGTGGAAGGAGAAAATCGAGCGTGCTGATGAAGCATTGTTACTGATGAAGACCTCTAGTGAGAAACTCGATCGTCTTATCTCAAGGGTCAAGGTGCTGCACAGCTATGAGGTTCCCGAGATATTAGCGCTGCCGATCGAGCGCGGCTCGCCCGAGTACTTGAAGTGGTTGAAGGAAAGTTTGGGGTGATACCATGAGCATGGGTCTGGAGGATTTCTATCGTCTGATCGCGCCCCGGCCGATCGCACTAATCACGACTGTCGACAAGCGTGGGCACATCAATGCAGCACCATTCTCGTTTGTCATGCCAGTTGAGATGGATCCACCGATCATAGCTTTTTCTACCGGATACGACGGTGACACCTATCGTAACATCAGCGATACTGGCGAGTTCGTCGTAAATCTGGTGACGGAGAAGATAAAGAAGCAAATGTACATATGTGGCAAATCTTTTCCACGCGGTGTCAATGAGCTCGAGAAGGCTGGGCTGAAGTGGGGTGCCTCCGAAAAAGTGAAACCGCCGCGAGTTCTTGAATCCCCAGCCAACCTAGAGTGTAAACTCGAGTGGACGCACGATGGCCCGGAGTATGTCGTTATAGCTGGACGCGTGGTTGCCGCAAGGGTGCAAAAAAACGTGTTGAGGGCCGGCAAGCTAAACGTCGAGCAGATCAAGCCGCTGCTGCACTTGGCCGGCAAGTCGTTCGTCGTCGGGGATCGCATCGTGGGGCTTTGATGGTCAAACCCGTTCGTGTCGCCGAAGCTAGAGAAGTAATCTACACCGATGAGCACTGGCGGTTATTTGAACGATTACGTCAGCGAGCGCGAGGGCTAATGACTGCATTGGCAAAACAGCGCATCGACACAATAGTGCACGGCAGCGTTGCCCGCGGCGATGTCGATCCAGGCAGCGATGTCGATGTGTTTGCCCCTTTAACCGTGCCGTCCTACAAGGTCGAGCTGGCCCTTCGCGATGCTGGATTTCAGCCCATCGATCGCGAGATAGTAATCGCGACCCCGTGGCAGCTGCCTAAGGCGCATATCCACATCGATGAAAATCAACTCGTGACATTTCCGCTGATCGAGCCCAAGAGGCTTGAGCTGGAGTTCTATTACTTCGGCGGAGCGGCCGATCTTAAACAAATCGAGAGCGAGATCCGTGTTCTCGGAGTCGACAAGCGTTTGATGTTAATCGAGCCGACTTCGCGCGGTCACTTGGAAAGTCCCATCCTTGGTCGAGAGGCGGAGGTCGCGAAGCGCATCGGTGTGAGCTTGGACGTCGTGCGTGAACGTGTGCAAGTCCTAACCCGTCGAGCTGATGTCGGGCGCACCGGGATATTTCTACAACGCAAGTTAGCACCAGATGAAAGTTTCGAAACGGTTTTCAAACGAATCGTAGAAACAACTCCGGCCCTGAAACTTCGTCTCAAGGAGAAATGTTAGTACCATATCGCTTCCTTGGAGAACCGTTGTTGCTGGGGGAGGCAACAAAATCGAATCATCTGTGAATGAAAGAGTCAAATTTGCAAGCGTTACAACACGGCTTCTCGAAACCGCCCGATCACGAACTCTTTATCCAAAGCCGCGATGAAGTTCCCGGCCCGCGGCCCAAACTTGCGACCGAGCAGCACCAGATAAATCGCCTTGAAGAGCTCCGGTGGTTTGATCCCGACTTCCTGTGCGAGCTCGTAAACATGATTATGGAGCTCGACCGGTTCGTAGTCACGTGCCGCAAGATCGTTTGCCAATTGTTGAAGCCCCTCCCTTTGCTTCGGTGTTAGGGTCTGCTTGATCTCGCTCGAGAGTGTGTCCATAACCTTGAAGCGTAGGTGTTCGGGTGCATGTGTGTTCACCCAATTGCGTGCGCGGTCCAAACGCCGTAACGCTAAGTCCACATCGGATTTGCTTGGATCGACGAGCAAACGCCTCGAGATTAAGATGTCCATCGCATGTTTGGAACCGCGCATCACTTGGCCCAACGCCACCGCAAATCTGAATGGCACCCTCTGGGGTCTTGTCCTGGGCACCTCGCGGGTTTGGGATAACTCGTAGATGCGCTTGAGCTGTGCCTCACGTTGTTTTGGGGCGCGGACTTTTCCGAAGTAAATGTTCTCGAGATTATCGTACTCATCGTAGAGATCGAGCAAGGGCAACCTAGGATCGAAGTCTTTTGCTTTCATCGCCTTACTCCGGAAGATGAAATACCTCAGGAGCTCGGGTTCTGCAACCCCTAACCATTGAGGCAAAGTGAAAACGACACCCTTCGACGACGACATCCGCCTGCCCATGAAACCAACCCACTCGTATGGCACTGGATATGGAGCATCGCGCCCGAAAATGCGTTTAGAAATCAGCTTTCCGGTATCGTAACTCCCCCCTACAACCGCGTGGTCTTTGCCAAAAGGCTCACAAGTGACCCCAAGCAACTTCCACCTGGCGGGCCATTCTACGCGCCAAGTGAGTTTTCCCTCGCCCTTGGTGTAATCGGCTTCTCCCTCGTGACCACAGCCTGCGGCGTAATCGCACCCTTCACACACATAACTGACGTAGTTATCGTGCCACTCGCGGGCGCGTGTAGTTGCAAGCTTTCCGCAGTTCTCGCACACCGCATCGTAGGGTAACCAGCCATCTGGCAGCGGGTTCGCTCGATACCGATTGAGGATCTCGCGTATTTCGTCCGCGTGTTCGAGTGCGGTCCGGATGAGGTCTGACATCTGACCGCTTCGATAGACCTCAGTGCCAGAATAGATTTTCAGCTGGATGCCAAAGTCGGCGAGCGAATCGACAAATGGTTTCGCGAAAAAATCGACGAAATTTTTGTACTTGGGGTCTGGCGACGGGATGCTGATGTATGGCATGCCCAAGTACTGCTTATACTCCTCCGACAGCGGCCAAGGCACGCGCCGCATCGGGTCGAAATCATCCGCATACCAAATCACCTCTGCCTTGCCGCCCTGCTCCTCGACTGCCCGACGTATGCCGTCTGCGATGAAAACATCGTTTGAATGGCCGATGTGGATGTGACCGGAAATGGATATTCCGCTTGCGATCACGTGCTGCTTGCCGCGACGAAGCAGTGCCTTGGCAATTCGATCAACCCAGTGCATGCGAACCACCTAGGTTTATGTCACTCGCCGTAAAACCTTAGCGGGATTTTCTAGCCCTCGTACTCGCTGCTCAAAATCCGTCTTATCTCCTTTGCTTTCTCACGTCCAATACCGTGCACTTGTTGCAGCTCGTCCTCGGATGCCACCATGACCCGCTCAACCGTGCCGAAGTGTTCGAGCAGACGCTTGGCCAGCACCGCCGATACCTTTGGTAGACCCTCTACCACAAATCGTTGCTGCTCTGGGAGGGTCAGCCTTTTCGCCTCCCCCCGCACAGCGACTTCGCGAACTTGCCCAATTTGTTCGCGTCTAGCGATGGCTGCCAAGAATAACGCAGTTTCTTTTTCATCTCGGGTCGGCAAGATCGGGATGTTGAAATCTACTGCTAATGCAGCCAAAACGCCGCGAATCGCGTTTGGGTGAATGGCTCTCCGCGTGTATAATCGGCTGCCTTCAAGAATTAACAGTGGGCACTCAAATGTTTCAGATAATTGCCTCGCTTGACTCAGCAGCCGCTTATCAACGATCGATTGTAGAAAGTCTGGCACAGTTTTCCGCTCGACACCAACCCGGTCGCTGAGGATAAAGTCACCGACCTTGAGCTGGCGAGCTTCGATAGTAATGCCCGACTGCGCGAACTCGCGCACGACATCTGAAGCCATCTCGCGGTGGTCGGCGATAATCTTGACCTTCTCAGCTGCGAATTCAGCAAGCGCTTTCTGGCCCGCAAATGTCAGTGAAGATTGAGTGCGAGGCATGCCATCATCATTTGATATACATCATGAATACCATAAAGATAAGCCCGAAAATTGATTTGATCGCCCGAAAGTTTTAAATTGCACCCTCCTGTAAAGTAAACATTCCAACTTAACGTATGGCTTTTGAGGTTCGATTCGATGAC
>CAZCRN010000073.1:0-4424 GCA_964501125.1 Hadarchaeota archaeon (SeqCode)
CAATCGCCACTCCAAGTTCGTGCATGATTCACCCCCAGCGCTGGTGGCTTGCCGTTTCTTTAAGCCTTTCGGCGAGGGATAGTCAGAAAAGTTTATAAAGTTGGAAAAGTTAGAAAACATGGTGATTTAGTGGGGTAACCATTAAAGAATTGGATGAAAACGTTTTTCGCAATTTCAAGGCTGAGGCCATCAGGCGGGGACTCAAGGTAGGCGAGGCAACGACCGAGGCTTTTCGCCTTTGGATACTTTTCAAAAAACATGGACGGGTGCGTGACCGGACACGTATGAGTAGGGCCGCAAAACACATGGAAGAACTCAGAAAAAAAAGCCCTAAAGGGTGGTCGGGGGTTAAGGAGATAAGAAAATGGAGAGAGCTGAAGTAATTTTGGATGCTTCGGTCGCGGTTAAATGGTTCTCGAGAGAGGATGAAACAGATCTAGCGACGAAGTTAAGGGATGAGCACCTCGCTGGACGGATGACCCTAATTTCCCCGGATCTTTTGATTTACGAGGTATCCAATGCGTTGAGACACAATCCCGGTTTTAATGCTGGTGATGTCAGGGGTGCGGTAAAGGACCTTTTTGATTTGGAGTTGGACCTTGTGCCCCCAAACGAAGAAATATTTAGCAAAGCAGCCGTGCGTGCGTTCGAACTGGGGATAAGCATTTACGATGCTTGTTATATTGCCCTTGCAGAGTTGATGGGACTCGAATTCGTCACCGGGGACAAAAAACTTTATCGAAAAATTAGAAAATTTAGATTTGTGAAACAACTCAAAGACCTTCAAATATGATAAATCCAACTTGAGGTTGCAACGCAACGTGACCCCAATTTCATTTACTTTCAAAAGGGGTTACTTTGACCCTTTGCTTTTTTTGCATTTTTCTGGTGCGCAGAAATAAAGGACCTAGAGAAACGATTAGTTAATCGAACGAAAGAGAGAAATAAAAGGGTAATAGATATCGAGAAAAATCAGTGGCGAATCCATGACCCCCAACATGCTCGGTGTTTTGGCTTCTGGAAGGGGATCGAACTTCAAGGCCATACTCGATCACATCAGGCTCGGAATCCTGAGGGATGTCGTGAGAAAGAGATGGGGTTTTAACCTTAGAGAATAAAATCAAGCTCGGGCCCGTGGTCTAGCGGTTAAGGGGCGAAAGCCTAACAAACGCTACCCTTACAAGGTAGAGGTCGGGGGTTCGACTCCCTCCGGGCCCACTCATTAAATCTTGGGTGCTTCAGGGGGATTAGTTCCTAAATCATTTGAATCTCGGCGGGCCCACCATTTAGCTAGTCAAACTTTTATCCCAGGGTCCAAACATTCCTAACCGGGCCCGTGGTCTAGTGGTTATGACGTCACCCTCACACGGTGAAGGTCCGGGGTTCGAATCCCCGCGGGCCCATTCCTCAAACTCAAAAATCGGTTACGCGGTTTTATCAACACCGCGCCCAAATTGCGCCGAATACCGATTGCGATCTTATTTTCCTATGGTCGATCAGGTTCGCTTGCACCAAGCAACTTTTGAATTTCAGCATGGAGAACATCAAAACGCCGAAGCGCTGGATGATTTGGCCCTAGCTCTCCCTTGAACCGTTCAATAGCCTCATCATATGAAGTGCTCGAACCGCCGCTAATCAGTTTATCAGCATACACGACGATTTTTTCCTCCAGCGTTTTAGGCATGAAATCTCTTGCAGGTAGCCCTAGCTCCCTGACCTCGGCCGCTGGTATGCCGGCTCCCAAGTGATTCTCGGCAAAGCGCGCGAACTCGCTTAAACCCTTGCTGCGCAGGATGTCGGCCCCTATCACGCCGTGTCGGATGCCATGGGTTCGGGCACGACCGATATCGTGTAAAAGCGCTCCAATTTCGACAAGCGCTAGGTCAACCTCGTGCCCTCGTGCGCGTATACGTCTGGCGATACCAAGGGCCTTCCGCTCGACCGCTTGAGAGTGTTTAACGACTTCCGGCGGACAACCAGCCTCGCGTAGAACGCGTAGGGCCCGCTCGCGCGTCGGCAATTAGCTCCCCGCGAGGTGCTGCCTCAGGGACTCCACTTGGCGTTCTAGTGCTGTGATAATACCGGTGTTGTCAAAGGGCTTGAGCTTCTTCCCACAGCGCGGACACTTGAAATCGTTCTCAGCCGCAAGGTCGAATGGCACTTTCAGACACACGTTGCTACAACTGAAATACATGGTACTGCGCTCCCGCTCGAGCCTCTCCTCGAGCTTCCGGAGCAGCAAACGCTTATTGTTTGCGAAGAACTCGAGAGCCCGCTCGGGTTCAATCCGCCAATAGTAAATGTACCAGCCGCTGCTCTCATCTCGGGTCCTGCGATAATCGACGATGCGGCTATCATACAGATTGTACAGGATCTTTCGGACGATGTTTAAACGAATGCCAGTTTTCTTCGCCAGCTGCTCATCGGTCAGCTCCTTCCCGACTAGGGCATCGGCTATCTCGCACCCATGTTCACCTGCCATTCGCAGCAGAATTTCTTTAAGGACCGGGTCTTGAGGCACTTTTTTCTTGCCCATCTCATCCGCCTCAATGGGCCAAAGAGGCGTTTTGTAAATATTTTCGTTAAACAAAGTAATAAAGTTAACGTGAGTTTTTCACTATAAGCCGATTATTTCAGCGCTTTTTTAATTTTTTGCCTTTTTTAGTTGGGATTATCTTTAATTTACCTTTTAAGAACTTCTTTTCCAATTCAGCGCCTTTAAAAAGCCTATCTAGCAAAATGGCCAAAGCAGCGACCTCTGAATGGGGCTGATTCCCAACCGCAATGTTGAAATCCGCTAATTCGAAGACCTCCCCGGGCACTTTTTCCGCCCCCACCACGATCAGCAGGTCTTTGTTTCGCAGGTTTGGTATCACCCGCTCGATCGGCAGGCCATACATGGTTAGATGGACAACCGTTCCCCCAGCCGAGCGCCAGTCTTGGATGACCTTTTGCCAAGGTTCACCAGCCCTCACGAAAAATGGGCCGCCCCAGCGTTCGACAACCTTCCGCAGGCTCCGCTCAACGCTGAGGTCGGTAGTGTCCGCCAAGATGATGCCATCGGCCCCAAAGGCTCGGGCCACCAATCCGACATGCGTTGTAATCCTGCTATCGCGGGGAATCCTGTGGCCTAGCCTCAAAACCACTACTCTTGGCATCCGGTTATCCTCCTGGCCCCCCGATTTTGAACACGCTTGTCCTTATCTCATCGAGGAGCAACCCGAGATTTGTGCCTCTAGCTGCAGAAATGGGCACAACGGTTGGCGCGATGCTGCGTAGCATTTGTAGTCTACGATTGAGCTCGGCTGCCGAAAGCAGGTCGATCTTGTTTAAAACCGTTATAACCCGCACGGGATACTCGGCAAGTATCTGGCGTGATGCCTGTAACTTTCGCAGGAGTTCATGGAGGGGCTCCGAGCCATCAACGACGAGCACCACGAGGTCGGCGAGATATATCTCCTCGAGTGTTGCCTTGAATGCTTCGACCAACCACGGGGGCAGGTCATCGATGAACCCTACTGTGTCTGTGAGTAGAACCCTGCGTTCGGTTTTGGTAACGCGGGTTCTTGGAGCGAGAGTAGTGAACAACATGTCGTCGACCGCGACGTTCGAAGCCGTCAGAGCGTTAAGCAGGGTGCTCTTACCCGCGTTCGTGTAACCAGCCAGCGCGATTAAGTTGAACCCCCGCCGCCTTCTGCGCTTTCGTCTCTGAGCGCGTGACTGGGCCACTGAAGCGAGTTTTCGTTTAAGGGCAATCATTCGCTTTTTTATCATGTCTCGGCGCACGTCGATCTCGTACTCACCCCCGCCACGTAGCCCCGGGCGCTCGACCATTCGGAGCATTCGGATGCGCTCTTTGATCCGGGGTAACTCGTAGTTGAGCTTGGCGTACTCGACCTGAAGTTTTGCCTCGGGTGAACCCGCGCGCATCGCGAAGATTTCTAGGATTAGCTGGAACCGGTCAATGATCTCCACCCCCGTAAGCCGCGAGAGCTTGTATGCCTGTGATGGGGTGAGCTGATTGCCGAATATCACGCGCTCAGCTCCGGTCGATTTGACGAGCTCAGCGAGCTCTTGAGCCTTCCCTTTTCCTATGTGATACGCTGGATCGGGCTTGCGCATTTGCTCTAGGACTCCAACGACTTCATAACCCAAAGTCCGCGCGAGTTCTGCAAGTTCTTGCAAGCGCGATGGTTCCCGGGGCACCCGGCGTTCGACCAGTATGGTACGCATTTGCATCACAGATATATTGCCTCCCGTTTCAAAAAAGATTGGGATTTGATTGAGACTCATAGTCTTAGTGTTGGTGGCATCGCTGATGTTGACCATAACACCAACCGCTCTCGCGGGATCGGTTGACGACCCCCAGACGGCATATTACAGAGTCACCCTAACGCAAGAGCTCACAAACCCCAGCGCGGAGG
>CAZCRN010000074.1:0-4418 GCA_964501125.1 Hadarchaeota archaeon (SeqCode)
ATTAAGGTCTGGCCCTGAGCTGTTGGATTGCAAGTGCTTGTTCGTTCACCACGATATAATCGCGCATCGCTGTGACGAGGCTGAATGGTATTAGGGCGTTTCCATCCGGGTCCTTTGGCAGTTTCTCAAGCCTCTCCCTAATAAGAGGTCTAACGACGAGTGATATTATCTCGCCTTTCTCTTCATCGACGGTCATATCGTGAAGTTGTCCGATCTTGATACCCTTATCGGTTAAAACGTCCATCCCGCGCAAACGGCTAGCGAAGATCTGCGCCATTAGTTCACCGCCCTAACTTCGTGGCTTTGCTTTTAAAGGTTTTAGTAATGCATCCGAGTTACTTCTTCGGCCAATCGCTTGCCGTACCGTTCCCCAAATGTCTCATAGCTCTTTTCTATCTCCGGAGTTATCGTTGGTTTGATCTTTTTCATCGCATCCCGGAAGTGCTTCATGCTAACCTCTTTGCCCTTTATATCCTTGCGCAGCACAAGCATTGCCGCTTCACGGCAAATCGCCTCGATGTCGGAGCCGGCATAACCCTCAGCCTCGGTTGCTAACGTTTCGAGGTTGACATCTTTTGCTAGCGGCATACCTTTCGTATGGATTTTGAATATCTCGAGCCGCGCTTTTTTGTCTGGGGCAGGGACCAGCACCAATCTGTCAAAGCGACCAGCGCGTAGTAGTGCTGGATCGATAAGGTCCGGTCGATTGGTCGCAGCCATCACGACTACATTCTCGAGTTTTTCTAGACCATCTAACTCTGTTAGCAGCTGGCTTATCACGCGCTCGGTCACGTGTGCGTCGCCAATCCCAGAGCCGCGACGGGGCACGACGGCATCGATCTCATCGAAGAAGATGATTGAAGGGGCTGCCATTCGGGCCTTACGGAAGGTTTCTCTCACTGCACGCTCGGATTCCCCCACCCATTTTGAATTATGCAAAATTAACGGCAAGTTTCCGCCGATGAATGAGGAATTCTCGGTTTCAACGTCATACATCCATTGTGGCTCTGCTGGTTCTTTGGCGACTATCCGCACCCAGCGGAGTTCTCCTTCCGCAAGTATTTTTAAAGTCCTGTATATTTCGGAGGATTTAAACTTCGGTGTTGCATATTTATCAAGGTATTCAAACATTCGTTTCAGCCGTATTCTCCCGCATCGTTTTCGTTTGTTGATTATCCCTTCGAAAAGGCCCTCGGGAATTTCTCTGCCGTAGTGTAGATCAAGTCTAGTTTTTGCAATTCTAATCACATCAGATATATCCGGGATCACATATCTTGCGTTGTAATATCGTCGGACATTTTCGCCGTCGCATCCACCATAAACCGCTTGTTTGAATTTTTGCATTTCCAATTTACCCGAAATCGTGATTAGGTACAGCCCGTCTTTCCTCCGCCAATACTTGCACTTTATACCCAGAATGGTGAGCAGGTAAACAATTCCTTCGGCTAATTTTCTACTCATCGTGCCATATTCGATCTTTTTATCATCGATGTGTCCATCTCCGCTGTAAGCACCTTTGAGGAAACTACCTATCAGTTCCTTCGGGCCTTTGAACAAAATGCTCGGGACTTTGATGCGATAGCTCTTTTTCCTCAATGGCATCTCAAATAAGCTTTCAAGAAATACCACCAACGGCGTTGAATAAACGGTTATCTTCGATGGACGTTTAGCGATCCGTTTTTTCGGGACAAAGATCCGAAATAGTTCAGAGATCCTCTTTTGATTTTTTGGGTCGGCGTTGCAGATGGCAACCCACTTTTTTGAGACGTTACCCTCAGCGACAAACCATCCGAGAAATTCAGCAAGCTCTGGCGTCAGCCGTTTGGGTAACTTGGTTATGGTTTTTGTGCTGAAAATTTTGACATAGCGATTATCCTCATCATCACTCACAAGTCTTAGGTGCATATATTTCGGAAATTCCAGTTCAACTTTTTTGTCGAAACTTCCGATGACAGCTGGAACAGCGATGGAATCATTTACGTGCAAAGATTCAGTCTTAACCCACTGGATTTTATTATCTTGCATTGCCAGAAACGGTTGATTAGCGGAAACGGTTATTTCGTTGCCATCTGAGAACTTCAATTTGTATGCTTTAGGCACGTAAAGTTTGTAGATGCGTTCAATGAGGGTCTTGACGATTTTTCCGTTGTCGTCTACACCAAAAGTGTGGATGGGTATTTTTAACTTTTTGACTCCCATATGAATATTCAGAAATTCAGTTTTCTCTGTTGACTTGAGATTTTCATAGAGCTCTTTTATCGGGATAACGCCGCAAAAATCGGTGAATATTGGCACTTCTCCCGATATACACAACATCTCCGGCCCCTTTACCGCGATGAAATTGGCCTCGCTCTCGGTCGCCACAGCGCGCGCGAGCAGAGTTTTGCCGGTACCCGGGGGCCCATAGAGCAAGATCCCTCGTGGAGGTTGGATGCCCATACGCTTGAACGCTTCCGGATGTTTTAGGGGCCACTCGACCGCTTCCCGCAACTCCTGTTTCGCCTCCTTCAAGCCGCCGATGTCTTCCCAGCGCACGTCTGGTACCTCGATCAAGACCTCACGCATTGCAGAGGGCTCCACCATCTTCAGACCCTCGTCGAAGTCCTCCTTCGTGACCCGAAGTTTTTCGAGCACCTCCGGCGGGATGACTTTCTCCTCGAGTTTTACCTCGGGCAAGATTCGTCGGAGTGAACTCATAGCGGCCTCCTTGCACAGCGCCTCGAGATCGGCACCAACAAAGCCATGCGTGATGTTTGCGAGCGCATCCAAATCGACATCCTTGGCGAGTGGCATCCCGCGGGTGTGGATCTGCAGAATTTCCTTTCGGCCATCACGGTCTGGCACACCGATTACAATTTCTCGGTCGAAGCGGCCGGGCCGGCGAATTGCCGGATCAAGCGCATGCGGGCGGTTAGTCGCGCCGATGACTATTACCTTACCGCGTGCCTTGAGGCCGTCCATCATGGTGCAGAGCTGTGCGACGACACGGCGCTCGACCTCACCTGTCACTTCCTCGCGCTTGGGGGCTATAGCATCCAACTCATCGATAAACAAAATGGCTGGTGCGTTCTTCTCGGCTTCCTTAAAAATCTCGCGTAGCCTAGCCTCGGATTCACCGTAGAATTTGGACATCACCTCTGGCCCGGCCAAAGACACAAAATATGCATCGGATTCGTTGGCCACCGCTTTAGCGATTAGGGTTTTGCCGGTACCAGGGGGCCCGTGTAACAACACCCCTTTTGGCGGCTCGATGCCAAGCCTGTCGAAGAGCTCGGGGTGCTTGAGCGGGAGTTCGATCATTTCGCGGACACGCTGGATCTCATCCTTTAATCCTCCGATATCCTCGTACGTGACCGCGGGGGCTTTTACCTCAGGCACCTCGACAGCTTGCGGTAGTGCCTTGACCTCGGTGAGGTCGGTTACGAGCACCATGCCAGTCGGGTTCGTGTCAACGACCGTGAATTTTATTTCCCCGAGTCCAAAGGCCCCCAGCATGCCAAACATTCGCTCGAAGATGTCTTCTCCGAAGGGGATCGTCTCACCAAGCGCCGTTGGTGTGATTACATCGCCTTTAACAAGGGGTCTTCCAAGCAGGCTTCGTTTGATCGCAACTCCGGATGCCATGATCCTGATGCCGGGCTCTGCAGGCGCCACGGTCACTTTCTTCGCTTCTTTTATCTCGGCCTTGCTGACGTCCACTTTTTCGCCTATCGAAGTGCCAGCGTTGCGCCGGATTAGACCATCCATCCGGGCGACATTTAGTCCGCGGTCCTCCGGGTAGCCCTTAACGGCAATTGCCCCCGTTAATCGTGTACCTTTTATCTCGACGATGTCACCCTGCTTGATGCCCAACTTTTTCATTACGCCCTCGTCTAGCCGAACTAAGCCTCGCCCGACATCTGCCTGTCGGCGGGCTTCGGCCACCGTGAGTTTGAGTTCTTTTTTTGCCATTTTTATTCCCCTATTTTACCTCAACTTCAAACTTATGCCAAATCAAGTGCTCACTGAATTCTTTTAATATCCTTTCGACCATCCGAGCATACTCCTTCTCGATCAGCAGGGTGCTTCGATTTATGAATTCCCAAACTTCATCGGGGATCTCGTCTAGGACCCCCGCCGAGTGCACTACGCCCGATTTCGTGGAATAGTTGTACCCCCGGAGAGCCCGATAGAAAAGCGTAGCCGCTGAACCCTTCGTTTTGACGTCCCAAATTAGCAGAATTTTTCGCATCCTCTCACTTGTTATATATATAACAACTATCCCCTATTTAAAATTTGTTGTATTTACAACAATAACCAAATAGACCCCAGCGATTTGTCATATATGTGACAAAGTGCAATGGAAATCGTGATTTTTATGAAAGTCGCGTTCATCGATTGCAGCGTGGCCGGTGTTTCAGGGGATATGCTGACTGCTG
>CAZCRN010000075.1:0-4369 GCA_964501125.1 Hadarchaeota archaeon (SeqCode)
CGCGGCTATGACGAACTCCTCGATGGCCATGTGGATGTCTTCGAGCTCGGGGCGCATATCGAGGGCTTTGACCCCTCTATCGTAAAGGTCTCGTAGTGCCCGTAGGATTGCCTTCACGTCTGACTTGCTGATAACTCTGCGCTCGGCCAACATCAGGGCGTGAGCCATGTTGATTTGTACGACTGGCTTAAAAAGCCGGACATCGGCCTGCATCGATGAGATAAATTCGCTCGCCGCCGGGTCCATTGGCCTTCCAAATCTACCGATGCGCAGCAACCTAGGCCCCCCGTTTCCTGCGGAGGATCTTGCCCTGTAGCCCGTGGAATTTGATCACACCAATCGCCTCGCGCTGATCGAAGCCGTATCGCTCGAACGACACAAGTTCTTCCTCATACAGCGAAAAGGGCGAGCCGCGCCCAACTACGGTTGAGCTTCCACGGTCGAGCTTTACCCTCACTTCTCCCGTGACGCGCTTTTGCGTTTCATCTATGAAACCATCGAGGTCCTCACGCAGGGGGTCGAACCAAAGGCCGCGGTACACCAGCTCTGCCCACTTCTGGTCTATGGTTTGCTTGAAAGCTAGCTCATCGCGTGTGAGCACGAGCTGCTCCAAGGCTTTGTGGGCTTGGATCAACACGGTTGCGGCTGGTGCTTCATATATTTCGCGCGCCTTGAGCCCGAGGGTACGATCTTCCACCATGTCAATCCGGCCAACTCCATACTTGCCGGCCAGTTTGTTTAACGTCGTGATGAGGTCTAGTGCCGACATACGCTTACCGTCAAGCGCAACCGGCACGCCTTCCTTGAACTCTATCTTGATCACGCGCGGCTTAGTAGGGGCTTTTGCTGGTGACTTGGTGAGTGTATAGATGTGCTCTGGCGGTGCCTGTGCCGGGTCCTCTAAAACACCGCCTTCGATCGAGCGCCCCCACAGGTTTTCGTCCGTGCTGTATGGTTTGTCGACGTCAACCGGGATGGGTATTCCCTGCTCCTTGGCATACTTGATCTCCCATTTGCGGTCGAGGTTGAGCTCCCGGATTGGGGCAATTATTTTGAGTTCTGGTGCTTTGATCGCTATGGTCGTGTCAAAGCGGAATTGATCGTTTCCCTTGCCTGTGCAACCGTGCGCTACCGCGTCAACCTTTTCTTTTTGAGCGATTTCGACGAGCTTTGTCGCCATCGGATAGCGGGCCAGGGCGGTCGAGAGCGGATAACCCTCGTAAAGCCCGTTTGCTTTGATGCTGCGAAGTACGTACTCTTCAACGAACTCCTTGCGTGCATCGATGTGGTAGTGCTTGATTGCGCCCAACTGTTTCGATTTCTTAGCTGCTGCCTTCAAATCGGCTGGATTCTGTCCGACATCAACCGCGACGGTTATGACATCAGCGTTGTACTTATCTTGCAATAAACGAACGGCAACACTTGTGTCCAAGCCACCCGAAAACGCGAGCGCAACCTTCATTTTATTTACCTAGATGTCCTTCACGAAATCCGCATAAAAAGTTTGGTATTTACTCAGCACTCCCGCAAGTAGTTTTTCTCTATCGCCTAAAAACTCTGTTGAAAAGGATCGGAACAGGTGGGGTGAGTAAGAACCCCCGCCCGGAGGCGGGGGTTGGATCGAATCTCTTTCGGGAGGTGAGGCTCCTGAAAGTAGCAACACACTCCATCAAGAAAATCGCCTACAGGACTCTTAAAAATGTAGGGGAGATCTCCACCCCGGCTCGAAACTCGAAAACCGAAAACGGATTTAAGAGAAATTGATGGATTCAAAACTGACTGACGTTCGTTCGACATGTCTGGCTGGACGAAAAATCGAAACCTCTGTTATTTTATTCATCTGCGGGAGTACTGAGTATGTAATAACGTAGGGTGAATCCGAGGTGGATGTATTGCCCGATGTGCGAGAAAAGTCTAAAGAAGTGATCATAGAGATGAAGGGAACCGTCAAGAGATTCTCCGAGATCATTGGCGGAGCCATTATTCCGCTAGCGTTGGTGGGGCTTTCGATAATCATGGACGGGCTCTTTAATTTCTCGATCGAAGTTCCACATAGCTTTATACTCTGCGTGGCCCTGATTCTGCCCGGCATTTCGTTGATGATGTTGAGTAAAGTAGCACTTGAAACCAAGGGAGGCCTTGTTACCGATGGGCCCTATGCTTACTGCAGGAATCCGATGGCCTTGGGCTCGTTCGCTTTTTATTATGGGATAGCCGTCTTACTGAATTCTTTTTCTATGTTGTTTATCGTAAATCCCTTGTTCATTCTCTTCATAGCGGCCTACATCAAACTTTTCGAGGAGAAAAAACTCGAAAGGGAATTCGGGAAAGAATACAAAAGATATAAAGAAATGGTACCGATGTTCGTGCCCCGATGGAGAAAACGGAAATGCACAACAACCGGTGAAAAAAGCCATGGCTCCTATGAGGATTGAGGAAACTAAGGTAAAGCTATGCGAACGATGCAGAACACCGGTTGCGATAACAGGAATATGCGCCGAGTGTAGAAAAGTGATATGCAACGAGTGTTCCGCTTTGTGCAGAATATGCGGCGAGGTAATGTGTAAAGAATGCGGAGTACGGGTACCGACCTCCGTAGATCTTGGACTCGCAATCCGCTCCGACTGGTATTGCAAAGCCTGTTATAGAAAATTAATGAAATAGCGTGCAATGTGTGGCATTTCGCGTTGCTTTCGGCTACATCTCAGACACTTTGAGCTTCTTGTGGGCTAGTTTTTCGTAGGCCCAGAGCAGTATGCACAACACTGCTATGGTGAGGTATCCTAGAGCATGATACGGTGCTGCGGCCCATCCCATCTCTGCGGCGTGTATTACACCGAAAAATGACAGCAGAGTTCCTCCAATTGCCGCGTAAAGGCCCGCGGCTAGGAACCTCCGATCGATCATCAGTGCTGCGAAAGCCGCAATTACCATACCCGTGACGATGGCGCCGTATCCAAGACTCGCAAATCCCTCGTAGAGCAATCCTACACCGCCAAGCGCCGCTTCGCCCACTTCTGCCGCAGTTGTGCCCGCCGCCCTAAACGCCTTATCAACATGAGTTTTCGTGAACGCCGCTATATGTGGCACAAATGCCAATGCACAAGCCGCGGCATGTGTTTTGGGGATCGTCGTGAATGCCTGAGCGGTTATCACCAGACCTATGTACAAAAGGATACACAACACCACCACTTTTGGTATCAGCGCCCCCATCAGTGCCAACATGCCCGTTACTGCTATAATTGTGCAAACCACGCCGTTTAGAACAGAGTAGCCCATTCTCCCCCCTACTGCTTTCCAGCCCGGATGCCCGATGTAAACGGTCGTTGGGAAGCAACCACCGAATAGAGCCCCTACTGTGGTTCCTGTCCCATCAACCACCATAGCTTCCTTCGTGCTGTAATCATCACCCGCCGCCGACGCGCTTTCAACGTTCTGCATGGTTTCGAGGAAGTTATAAACCGCCATCGGTACAATAACAACCAAGTAAGGTATTACCTCTTTGAACCCATCGATAATTGCTCCGATCGCGGGAATCGGTGGACGGAATGCTAGTTCACCAGCTGCTACCTCGACGGCGCCCCAGTCCATGAACCCTATCGACCAAGCTAGTATAGACCCCGCCACGATCGCTAGAAAACCCGCAGGCATTCTGCCTGGGTACACGACTCTGGCAACGAAACCCACGAGTATTATTGCTAACGGTAAAAATCCTACATGCGGAAACTGGAAGATTTCCACCGTTGGCTTCATCGCTATCCACGTTATCGCGATGCCCGCTAGGGTTCCAAGTATAGCCGCCCTAGGGGTAAGCCTCCTGACCGTTGGGCCTATCCAGGAACCAGCTATCTCAAGCAGCCCCCCAAGCAAGGCCGCCACTACCGCTACCTTCCATGCCAATATCGGATCGCCTGTGGCCCAATAAACTGGTCCAATTATCATGAACAAGTACACGAACATCACCGGCGTGCATATTCCATATGGCAATGCCGTGACATCCGTCCTTTTCTCTTTCTTTGCCAGCTTCTTGGCCATGTACGCGTAATAGAAGTTTCCGATTATCAACGCGACCGCTGCTCCGGGTATTATCCTTCCGTAAACTACCCACCCGGGCATGTTGAATAAAACCGTGCACGTAATCGCTATGATGAGCATGTTCACTAGGTTGTCGATGAATAGACCGAAGAAAGCGTCGATGTCTCGCCTCACGAACAATGGATACCTACCAACGAATACTCTTCCAAGCCCTTTCATCTCTCCAACTCCACGTATTTTTAACACAATTAATAGTTTATATAGGTTTAGTTTATATAGGGGTTTTGGGACAAAATTCGATAATCACTTTTTCAGAATGATCACGTAGGCCCTT
>CAZCRN010000076.1:0-4331 GCA_964501125.1 Hadarchaeota archaeon (SeqCode)
GCCCATGGACACAGAGCTCTCAATCATCGCGTAGCCCAGTTACGGATAGTACCGCCCGCACCCACGAAAATCATTTAAATAACGTTCGGTAAGGTGTATGCGATTCAACGGGGTGATGAGTTGGGTGCTTCGAGGGCTCTAGGAGCTTTGTTGTGCATCGTGTGCGCTGCTATAGCTATCGCTGAGCTCTACTACGGCGCCTATCTCGCTTGGAGCGTTGTTCCGAAGGCGATTCTGCTGCCTGTTGTCATAGGGGTGCTAGTTATCTGTGGTCTGGGCTTCTGGCTCGGCTGGATCATGGCAACCACAAAAGAAGTGGCACCCGCCGTTCCGGTAACTGAGGAAAAGGTATCCGAGGCGCCATGGGTCGAGAAAGAAAAACCTCCAGAGGCTGAAAAGCCGGCAGAAGAGAAGCCCGAAGAGAAAAAATAACGGCTTCTGCTTCTTGTTAAACCTCTTTTTTCTCGTCACGTTACAGTTTTTAAAGTGATGAAGCTCAAATCCTACTGGGAGCTATTTGAAGTACGAGCGATGGCTAATCGTTGGTTTCTTGATTGCACTGATGGCTTTTACGACTTCGGTGTTGCTCGTCCCCGGCGAGAAATATGAAGGATGGCCAGAACCTCGGCCTTACAACACCCTCACCACCGCCGACAGCGGATGGTTCTTCGGTATCGCGCGCGAGATCGAGGCAAACGATGGAATGGTTGAGAACTACCCGCTCTCGCATGCGCCCACTGGGGTCAGACTCACTCCGGCCGGCCAAGGACAACCTTTGTTGCTGGTGATGCTCTACCGGGGCATCCACGCGATCGACCCGGATGTAACCCTGATGGACGTGAGTCGCTACTGGGGCCCCCTGTTATTCGCCCTCGTGCTCATTCCAATTTTTTTGATCGGTCGAGAGTTCGCCGGTAATTGGGGAGGATGTGCTGCAGCGTTTTTTGCCGCTACTTTAGGTTCCAGCATCTACTGGTCAAAGGTTGGGGCTTTCGATCATGAAACTGCTGTTATGCTTTTCGGGGCTTGGCTCATGTTCCTCATCATCCGAATGTTTAAAGCGCAGGGCTGGAAGGAAACGCTAAAATTCGGTCTCCTAGCCGGTCTGGTTTGGGGTATCTTTAGGCTTACATGGGCGGGGGCCTTTTATCTCGTGCCAGTGGTGCTCGGCGGCCTGATTTTAGTCTTGTTCTTTGACTTTTTACGGAGATTTCTCCAAGAGCGGCGCTCGATCGAAAGCAAAATTTTCGCAAGCATTCGCTTCAATCTGCCTTTGATATGTGGGATTATTGGGATGTTCAGCATACTCACTTTCGTGGTGATATGGATAGGTGGTCTTGGACCTCTCTTTTGGGTGGGATTTGCGCAGATGGTCTTAGGTTACATTGGGATTGGGGCTGTGGGAGGGATCCCAACTGGAAGATACGCAGAAGAGATGCTGCCCCCTGCCGATTGGAAGAATGATATCCTCGGACGCTTTTACATGAATGAAGCTTTGACCAATCTTGTCATCGTTCTCGCGCTCATTGCGGTGGTTTACCTCTGCTGGACACGAAGACGCCAAGCGTTACTCGTATTCCCATGGCTTTTGGTTCTAGCCGCGATGGTATGGCCGGGGCAAGGGCAGGTGCGGTTCGTGCGGCAGTGGTGGCCACTCGTGCCGGTTTTGGTCGGCGTCGGTGTCGCTGCGCTGATCTCTCTCTTCCGGCGAATTTCGGTTGAACATACATTATCAGAATGGTCAGGACACCTCCATAGGCCAACTGTGATTGCCCTCTGTGCTAGCCTTGTCGCAACGCCATTCATTCTAAACGCATACGAAATCGCCGATCGAACCGCCCCACCTACCGAGTGGCGCGCGAGGGGGCTAGACGAAGGGCTCATGGACGCTTTTAGATGGCTTCGTGAGAACACACCAGAAAATTCAATCGTCGCAATCGAATGGTCGTATGGGCACCTCCTTACGGGTACTGCCGAGCGCGCAACCGTGTGTGATGGTGTCGAATATCTAGGAAATCTTGGAGAATGGGAGGATGCGGCAATCATTCGCCCGCCAGATTACATTTGCCGCATAGTGGTGGATGAAAAAGGCAGAAAAACTCGCGAATTCTTAGGGGATTTCGTCCCCTGGGGCCCACATCCTTGGGGAAGGCGGAGCGACATCCAATGGCTCTTCACGATGGATAATGAGAAACTAGCAGATTTGCTCCGTTTATATCGCGATAACTATGGGGTGACCATTGACTACATCGTGTTCCACTTGGGAACTCCTTGGCGCCAAGAATGGTCGGCAGCTCGCCCCTTCCAGGAGATGGTTGAGGCCGAGACGGGTTCCGTAATCCTAGAGGAAGAGGGGATTTTCGTCTTCGAGTTTCCTGGAGAGAATATCGTTTTAGACTTGAGAAACGATGTGGTCTATCGTCGAATCAATGGCGAAGCTCAATATTTGGCCGGTTATACACTTGGGAGGGAAGTCAGGGACATGGAAGGAAGGATCTATCATTTGTGGGTTGAGATTGACGTTTACCGCAGCCTACGACGTCTTTGGAACCACGATATCGGAAAGACCTTGCTCGTTTACACCAGGCGAGTCGAGCAAGAGGGCCAAGTGTTTCTTACAATTGTCGGTGGCGCGCTGTGCAGGTTACCCGAAAAGCCGACGGTAGGGACGCTAATTGTAGAAGGAAATTACGATGAGATAGGTTATCTCGAAAATCGTTACACGAGTGCCAACGGTTTAGTTAAAATTCTTGAAGTCATCCACGAGAACTTGCCGTGATCGATATGCGAAGACCCCGCGGAACGCGTGATCTATTCGGCGAGGAACTTGTGCGCGCACGTTATGTTACAAAAGTTATGAGTGAAGTTTTCAAGCGCTACGGCTACGAAGAGGTCGAAACGCCGGCCTTCGAGCCCCTAGAACTGTTTACTAAAAAAACCGGGACGACCGTCGTCAAACAGATGTATACATTTCAGGACAAGTCCGGACGCTGGCTCGCCCTGAGACCTGAGCTCACGGCCCCAGTAGTTAGGCTATACATCAGCCAGCTCAAATCAGCACCTAAGCCCCTTAAGCTGTTTTACTTTGGCAGCTGCTTCCGCTACGAGCGCCCCCAGGCCCGGCGTTGGCGGCAGTTCCTTCAGTCGGGAACGGAGCTCATCGGCTCCGCCCAGCCAGAAGCAGATGCTGAGGTAATCGCGATGTCAAACGAAGTGGTACGCGAGCTCGGAATAACCCGCTACGAGCTACGAATCGGACACATCAAGCTGCTAAGGGAGGTCCTTGCACACGCGGGTGTGAAGGGCGATGCCCAAGACTCCATCATGCGAGCGATTGACAGCGGTGATAAGGCGCGCTTGCGAACCGAACTTAATCGTGCGGGCGTAAAAAGTGCTGATAGGCAATTGCTGAAAGCTCTAATCGCGCTGCGCGGTGATATCGACGTTTTGGATCGGGCGGAAAAACTGGTCGGTAAACTACCGAAAGCGAAGGCAGCCGTGCAGAACTTACGTGAAATCATAAAATGCCTCCAGCCATTTGGCGTTGATGAGTTCACCATCGACTTCGGAATCGCCCGCGGGCTCGAGTACTACACGGATATGGTATTCGAGCTCTACGTCGACGGGGTGCAGATCGGTGGAGGTGGGCGCTACGATGAGTTAATCGAGCTGTTGGGTGGCAAGCCGTGCCCGGCCGTTGGGGTCGGCTTCGGTGTTGATCGGGTCGCTTGGGCCCTCTCCAAACAGGGAATCCGGATGCCCCCGGAGCGTTTAGATTGCATGATCCTCCCAGCAGCGCCATCGATGTTGAGCGAGTGCTTGAAGATTGCCCGAGAGCTGCGTTCTGCTGGGGTATCGGTCGATGTCGATTTGATGGGGCGCTCTCTTTCCAAAGCCATCGCCTATGCCGATGCCCGGGGTACCGAGCACGCGATCATTGTGGGTGCGAAGGATTTGGTCGTGGGCAAGGTAACGCTCCGCAACATGCGCACGGGCGAGCAAACTCAAGTGCCACGGGAGGAGCTGATCACAAGGATGCGGACCGCAAGCGCTGGGGGCTAGAACTCGTAGCCCTGCTTCTCGAACATTTGTTTCACTTTAAGCGCATCTTGCTCCAAAATCGGGCTCTCGGAAATGATGGTGATATCTATCTTTCTCCGGAGGATCTCTTTTACCAGAGGGGCGAAATCGGGTTTCTTCGCATCTAGGGTAAGGTGACGTTTTTCATTGCCCGCCCTAGGTCCAGCCGGGGTGTACTCCGCACAGGTCACGTGGGTATGAAAGTGCTTCAATTTCAACGGCCTCAGCTTATCGAATATTTTTGCGTAATC
>CAZCRN010000077.1:0-4312 GCA_964501125.1 Hadarchaeota archaeon (SeqCode)
AGGGGTGTGGATAGACGTACAATAGGGAAGATTCTCTCAACATGGGCGCTAACGATCCCATGTGCAGCTTTATTGAGCGCTGGTATTTACTGGGCGTTGAGTGCCGTCATGTTATAAGTAAGCGAGTGTTGAATTTTCGGCTTAAGCTTAAGATCAGGCTTCACCTCCCAAACGAAATGTGGAGGTGGTAAAATATGGTAACATACGTCGGATTAGACGTGTATAAGCGAATGTGCCGCGCGATGATGATGCACGAGCGCTATTGACTTAATCCCTCACCTTGCTATTTCCCCATGCTTTGCTTGGGATATTTGGCGTAAACGTAATGAAGCAGCTCCGCCAATTCCATCTCGTTAAAGCGACTCAGTTTCGATAGCGCACGCTTTGCGTCTTCGGGCAGTTCGTTGTAAATTTCTCCAGACATCTTCCTGCCCTTTTCGGTCAGCGTTATTTTTCTGCCCTTTGGAATCAGATCGTCATAAATACTCCTGATGGCCCACTCGCTCATCAGCTCTAGGGGTTCAAAAGCCTCCTTTCGTATCTCGATGAACCCAGCTTTCTGCAATCCCACCACATCCTCATGAACGTCAGATGAAAACGGGCCATAGAGGTAGGGGGTGAACTCGTAGGGGAGTCCCCTGATTTCGTACTCGTGCTTCAGCAAGAAGAGCAATTTTTCGAGGCGCGTGCTCCCCCTGATCTTTCCTCCGACACCGTGCAACAACGCTAGGATCCATTTCCCACGATCTCGGATGGAAATGGGCGATGTGAATTTTTTACTGTCTACACCAAAATAACCACCCTCGAGCCTTATGCGTTCCGCGGCCTCCCTTCCACGACTTGTCAGTTTTAAAACCTTTCTAAATGGCCAGACCCCTAGCTCCTCCTGATGAACCAATCCTTCTTTCATGAACTCTTGGATGCAGGCCTCTAGGGTCGAAGCGCTCCCACCAACTTCCGATTGCAGTTCCCTCACGTACTTTGGCCCTTCGAGTAACGCGAGCAGCAGTTCGGCTCTCTTTAACAACCTCATTGGATCTCCCCTTTGTTACAGCAAACGTAACGCTTAAATATTTTCTCATCTGTGTTACATAAAGAGTAACACGAGGTGAAGGGAATCCGATGAGTTTGACTCGAAGAGCGTTTTTTCTCGAAGCAATTTTGGGAAAGCGGATGGTATGAACGAGGTCATAGATAAGTACATCAGAAGGGACGGCTGGGATCTGAGGGAAAATGCGAACGTCAGTTATTCCATTTCCGGTCTGTTGGGGTACCTAGCTGGAGAGGAGATGAGGAGATGGGGGCTTTCCTGGTCACCGGCTGCGAATGAGCACCTCGACGGTTCCTTACATCTGCATGACCTGAACATGCCGAATGCCCCTTACTGCCTCGGGTCCTCACTCCGAAATTTGATGTTGAAGGGGATGAGGCTGCCCCTGAGCCCGTGCAGCAAACCGGCCAAACACTTCAGCGCATTGATGGATCACATATCGAATTACCTAGGGATCCTTTCACTCGAGTGGGCCGGAGCCCAATCCCTCAGCGATTTCGACGTCTTGGTGGCACCATTCGTTCACTTCGATGGGTTGGATCACAAGGAGGTCGTGCAAAATTTGCAGAAGCTGATTTTCAACCTGAACTACCCGAACCGCTACGCTTTTCAGACCCCCTTCAGTAATCTGTCTTTCGACCTGAAGATACCCGAGCATTTGGAAAATGAGAATATCGTTTGGAACGGGGAGGTGCAAGAGGATTACACTTACGGCGACTTTCAGGATGAGGTCGAAGTTGTAAATCGAGCTTTTCTTGAGGTCATGTCTCGTGGGGATGGGTACGGTAACCCGTTCACCTTCCCCCTGCCCACGCTCAATCTAACGAACGAGTTGGACTGGGATTCCGAGGAGATGTGGATGTGGATGGCCCTCGCCTCCAAGTTCGGGCTCCCGTATTTCAACAATTATATCGGGACCAACTCGAACCCCGGCACCATCTGTTCGATGTGCTGCCGCCTGCTTCTGAACAGGAACGATCTTCGAGCTAGGGGTATCTGGGACATAAAGGAAAACACGGGGAGCATCGGGGTCGTGACGGTCAACATGGGGCAGTTGGGTTTTTTATCTAGGGATGGGAACGATTTCCTAACTAGATTGGGTGAGCTGCTCGTTAAGGCAAAGGAGCACTTGATCAAGAAGAGGGAAAAAGTTATCGATGGTTTCAACTCAGGTCTGCTGCCATTCACTTCGCATTACTTGGCGGATTTCGATGCCCACTTCCTCACGATAGGAATCGTCGGGATGAACGAGGGTTGTATCAACCTATTCGGTTCGGATATCACCCAGAATGCTAAATTCGTGATCAGGGTGATGGAGTTCATCCGAGAAAAAATCGGCGACTTCAAAAGAGAAACGGGGTTGCTGTTCAATTTCGAGGCGACCCCCGCAGAGGGTTGCAGCCATAGGCTAGCTAGAATAGACAGGCAAAAGTTCGGCGATGAAATTTTCGTCCAAGGTGATGGCGATGGGGTCTATTACACGAATTCCACCCACATCGCTGTCGATTCGCCGCTCGACCTGCACAGCAGGATAAAGATAGAGGAGAAGTTTCAAAAGCTGTATACCGGCGGAACCGTTTTCCACATCTGGCTAAACGAAAAACCAGAGGTCGGCGCTTTACTCGACCTAACTAGGCGAATAGCGAGAAATACCGAACTCCCGTATTTCGATTTCACGCCGACTTATTCGATTTGTCGGCGGGATGGGATAATCTATGGAGCCCATTTTCGCTGTCCGAGATGCGGGAGGGGAACCGAGGTATATTCACGGATAACCGGATATTACAGACCCATCTCGAGATGGAACGATGGGAAGCGGAGGGAATTTATCGATCGGAGATCCCTTGCCTGAAACAGGGTTGGGAAGTCGTCGATGGAATCATATATAACCTTAACCTGAGGTGTAAATGCTAAAATCACCGATCGAAGGTGGTTGAGTGTTGTTGTCGGATAGGGATATTCTGAGGGAGATCGCTAGAGGAAGAATAACCATCGAGCCGTTCGACGAGAAGCAACTCCAAACGAACGGTTATGACGTCAGGGTTGGGCCAGTTTACTACGTCCTGAAAGGGGATCTCGATGTCTTTTTCCCTTTCATCAAGGATTTCGTCGATAGTTCGTATGAGAAAAAAGAAGCCAAATATGAGGTCTTGCACATACGCGGGAAGAGGATCAGCGGCAGGTTCATAAGGATACCACCTCAGGGTTTCGTCGTAGCTGCGACGATGGAACGAACGAAGACGAGCGTGGATATCGCGGCCTCTCTCAGATGTCGTTCTTCTCTGGCTAGGACCGGGCTCAGCATCGCGCGGTGTGCAGGCTGGGGGGACATAGGATTCGATGGGGCGTGGACGATGGAAATCGTAAATCATCTGGTGGTGCCCTATTATCTCCCCGTGGGGCTCCGAGTTGGGCAGCTCATCTTCCTCAAAACCGAATCGCCCGCACAGAAGGCGTACACGGGCAAATATCTGTGCAGCGAGGGCCCGATGCTTCCTAAGCTCTGTGCGGATGAGGACCTCGGGGACTTGATCGATGTGAGGTGAGTGAATTGAGGGTCAAACTACTCGCCCACACGCCGAAGCCGGATGTGGTAGTCGGGGTCGCGACCGCTGCATGTTGGTCGAGGGAAGGTGCGAGTGAGATATTGAAAAAAGCGGGCGAAGGAAAGCTCAGCGCGGGCCTTAAAAAAGCGGTCGAGCGTGGGCATACCTCAGTCATGGAACATGCCACTTTCACCTTCAGCATCGAGGGGGTTTCCCGAGCGTGCACCCATCAATTGGTTCGACATCGTATGGCATCGTATTCACAGCAGAGCCAAAGGCACGTCAAAATGGGGGGAGGCTACATCGTTCCCCCCTCCATCGCCGAAAATCGGGAAGCGAAAAAACTATATGGCGAGGTTGTGAATACCGCGCTGGATGGGTACAGAAAACTCCTGAAGGCCGGAATCCCAACCGAGGATGCCAGATTTTTGTTGCCGAATGCGATGGGGACAAATCTCGTTCTCACCATGAATGCTCGGTCGTTGTTGAATTTCTTCGAGCTGAGGTGCTGCACGCACGCGCAATGGGAGATAAGGAGACTCGCAAACGAGATGCTGCGACAAGTCAGAAAAGTTGCCCCCAAGTTATTCGAGCGGGCTGGTCCCCCCTGCCAGACTAAGGGGACGTGTCCTGAGGGTGACTGGGCCTGTTATTCAGAATATCTACTGAGGCGAGGGACCAAGATTAAACCACGGGTCTCCTCGGACAGATTAAG
>CAZCRN010000078.1:0-4307 GCA_964501125.1 Hadarchaeota archaeon (SeqCode)
AAGAAACGAGATTTCCATCCATCCAAATGAGCTTCGTGGGGGTTATCGGCATCTACACCACGATACGGTTACTTTCCACGCATTTATTTCTTAAGCGCGCCGAGCTCGGAAAGCGCATCCCTAAGGGCATCGATCGTCGCTGTGACTTCTCGCTTGGAGACTACCCCCATATTGCCGATCCTGAAGGTTGCCCCCTTGAGTTTACCCATCCCGCCAGCGATCACCACACCATGCTTCTCGCGCATCAAACGCCTGAGTTCAGCATCCGGTACTCCAGGCGGATTTTTCACCGCGATGACCGTATTCGAGCGCCAGCGTTCATCGGCGAATAACTCCAGTTTGAGCCCCACGAGGGCATCGTAGAACATACGAGCGCACTCGCGATGTCGCTCAATCCGCTTTTCGAGTCCTTCTTCTTGAATCATCGCTATGGCTTCGTCTAAGGCGTACCACAGGTGCACGGCTGGGGTGAAGGGGGTTTCTTTTCTTTTCTGGTATTCTTTCATCCTAAGGAGATTAAAGTAGAAAGCCCGCGATTTCGCCTGCCGGATGGTTTCCCAAGCTCGTTCGCTCACCGAGATTAGCGCTAGGCCAGGAGGGCACGCCAGGCACTTCTGACTCCCTGTTATACATAGGTCTACTCCCCATTCATCGACCGGCAACTCGTCTCCGCCCAAGATCGAGATGGCATCGACTATGAAAAGCGCATCGTGTTTCTTAGCGATTTTTCCTATTTTATTTAGGTCATGCACTTTCACGCCCGTCGATGTTTCGTTATACACCACCGCTATCGCTTTGATCTCATGACCTTGGACCGCGCCCTCTATTTGCTCCACGGTGGCAGCTTTTCCCCACTCGGCAGGCACTTCGATTGGCACACCACCATGAGCCTCTATTTTTTCTTTCAATCGCTTGCTGAATTCGCCATAAACAGGAACCACGATTTTATCCCCGGGTGAGATGGTGTTGCTGAGGGCACACTCCACCGCACCGGTACCAGATGAAGTTAGGACGAAGACGTCGTTTTTGGTCTGAAAAACGTACTTCACTTTTTCGAGCACTCGGTCGTGGAGTTCATGGAATTCCGGCCCCCTGTGGTTTATGATCGGCTTCGCGAGGGCCTCCATCACCCGCGGATGGATGTTAGTTGGACCAGGCAACATAATGAGTTGTTTTCTCATCGCCATTTCACTTGCCCTCCAAGAACTCTCTAACCATTTTTATCGCACATAATTTTGAGCACATGCTGCAGGTCTCCGGATCGAGCTCCGGGGGCCTTTTTCCTCTCAACTTCTTAGCTTTTTCGGGATCGATCGCTAGCTCAAATTGGCGCTTCCAATCTAGCCCGCGGCGGGCCTTCGCCATCTCGATGTCCTTTTCGACGTCTATACCTTTGATCAGGTCCGCAGCATGTGCAGCTATCTTTGCGGCTATGACACCCTCCTTAACGTCCTCGATATCGGGTAGGCAGAGGTGTTCGGTGGCCGTAACGTAGCAAAGAAAATCGGCCCCAGCCCATGCCGCAAGCGCGCCACCGATCGCTCCAACGATATGGTCGTAACCGGGCGCGATGTCCGTAACCAACGGTCCGAGCACATAAAACGGTGCGCCCTTACACGTGCTCTTCTCGAGCTTGACATTTGCATCTATTTGATCCAGCGGCAGGTGCCCCGGACCCTCGACCATTACTTGCACATCGTTCGCCCATGCTCGCTCGACCAATTCCCCTAGGGTCAGGAGCTCTTGGAACTGCGCTCGATCTGAAGCATCCGCTAAGCACCCGGGCCGCATCCCATCACCTAGGCTAAGCGTGAGGCCATATTCGCGCGCGATTTCGAGTAAATAACCAAACTCCGCATAGAGCGGGTTCTCCTGGCCATGGTGCAAAATCCAAGCCGCCAAGAACGAACCTCCTCGACTAACAATGTCGGTCAGACGGCCTGTTTGCTGTAAGGCGTCGATAGCCGCTTTAGTTACTCCACAGTGAACGGTGACGAAATCGATGCCATCATCCGCGTGTTTCCGGATCGCATTGAAGATGTCATCGGATGTCATGTCCGTGATGGAGCCACGCTTTGCGGCCTCGATCCCGGCTTGATATATCGGGACAGTCCCCACCGGCACCCGGACCGCTTTCAGGATACGTCTTCGAACCTCATCGATGTTTCCACCTATGCTCAGATCCATCACGGTGTCGGCTCCATATTTTACCGCGACTTTGGCTTTCTCAACCTCTTCATCGATATTAGCATAATCAGGTGAAGTTCCAACATTCGCATTTATTTTAGTTCGAAGTCCCTCGCCTATGCCCATTGGCTCAAGGCCCTCTCGCTTAACGTTGCGCGGGATTATTAGCCTCCCGGCAGCCAACTTTCGCTGGATGTACTCGATCGTTTTTCCCTCCTTCTTTGCCACGGCTTCCATCTCAGGGGTTGTCTTGCCCTGCTTAGCTTCGGCCATCTGCATGCTATACCTCGAAATCACGACTACGGTTTTAAGCCTAAAAAGCCATCTAGGAGCGGAGGTGTATGAGTGGAAATTAGCGTTGTAAAGAAAAGTGGGAAAGCCGAACCTTTCCAACGCGAGAAAATCGTGAAGTCATGTCTTGGAGCTGGTGCCCCAGCGGATGTGGCGGCGCGAATCGCAGATGAGATCGAAAAGACTGCGCGAGATCAAATGCCGACTAGTGAAATACGAGCTGCCGTCCTGGCGAAGCTCGGGGAAATAAGACAGGAATGGGTAAAGGCTTGGGAAGAGTACGAGGCTAAAAAAGGAGAGAAGAAGTAATCCCTTCCTATCTTTGTTGAAGCCCAAGCGGTTGCACTTGTCGATCAGGCGATTGGCTGACAAGTTAAAGACTAAATCGGCGCCGATATCATAATTGAGAGGTAATTTCGATGGTGAAGCGGGGAATCCTCATCGGGCGTTTTCAGCCTCCGCACAAAGGTCACATAGAGGTCTTCAAGCAGATTTTAGATGAAGTGGATGAGTTGGTAGTGGGTATCGGGAGCGCCCAGGAGAGCCACACCCTTGAGAACCCATTCACAGCGGATGAGCGCATGCTAATGCTTCGCAAGGCCATAGCGGAGGCGCGAATCGACCTCGCGCGCGTGCATCTCGCTCCAATCCCGGACATCCACGATGATACGCGCTGGGTATCGCACGTGGTTTCGCTCTCACCTGAATTTTCGGTGGTTTACTCTGGTAACCCTTGGGTCAAGCGTTTGTTCGAGGAGGCAGGGTTTGAGGTCAGGACCCCACCGCTGTTTAAGCGCAAGGAGTACTGGGGGACGGAGATCCGCGATCGGATGATCAAAGGCGGGCGATGGGAGGACTTGGTGCCGAAGTCCGTACTTGATGTTATGCGCGAGATTAAAGCGGTCGAGCGGCTTAGGGAGCTCTCAAAGACGAGTTAATCCACGCACTTTGTTCCACCGATGATACAAAATTACTGCGGCTACCACTAGGGCGATGCTCAGTCCCAAGCACGCTGGCTGTATCAAACCACCATCCGCCGGAGGGTTGCTTCCGGTGAGTCAATTGTCATACATGAAACAAAATCGATTGATGTTTTGCCGATTGCTGCTAGCATTAGCGCGGCTATGTGTATAATCACACTCGCTGTATGGATCGGCTATCGGCGCGCGTGGGGTGATGCGACATCGGCTCTGCTCGAACGCGGACTCCACGACATGACGGTTAGGGATGTGGAGATTGTAGGGTACATTATGGAGCTCGGGGAGTTCACCCTACCAGAGCTCATGCGACGAACGCGCGCATCGAAAATTACCGTATGGCGCACCGTTCAGAAATTGGTTGAAAAGGGACTTGTGCAATTGACCGAGAAGACCGCGCTAACCGCAAATGGATTGGGCGGCCGGGGCAAACCGAGCCGCATCTACAAGTATGTAGGCAAGAGAGGGACGTAGATCATCCAAATCTGAAAAAATATTTTTTGAGATCGATTTTTCCTTTCTGTACTTCAATGCCTTCTTGGACAAGTAATTTCACCTTTCGCACGCTGCCAAATTTGTAACCGCCGATTTCACCGTTTGATTTTACGACCCTGTAGCATGGGATTTTTACCGGGCAGGGATTTTTGGTTAGCGCGTTACCAACAGCCCTATATCCTGCTGGATTGCCCAAGGCTCGAGCAAGCTCCTTATAGGTAGTCACCCTGCCTCTGGGGATCCTTGAAACCAACTTCAAGACACGAGTTTGAAATTTGGACATGAAACCGCGGCCCGTATGAATATTTAGAATCTTGATATTTATTGAAAACCTAGCGGTGATGTGATGATCGATGT
>CAZCRN010000079.1:0-4285 GCA_964501125.1 Hadarchaeota archaeon (SeqCode)
TTTTGCACGACATCGATATGATCGATAAAAAGGATTTTTCGGAAAGTCCTCCTCCGTTGACGGGGTTGCCCGCGTAGGACCTCTTGGAGCACGTGTAGAGTACCCGTGAGAATCACGTGGTTCCCGGGGACCGCTTTATCGACAAAATCGTCCCTCACTATGCCATCCAGTTGGCGTGGCATTCGTCCGCCGCGTAACTCCTCAGGGCGCTCTTGAAGGCGCATGGTTTGCCAGTCGCGGAATTCTGAATTCTCGATAACGAGCTTGAATGGACCTTTTTTTGCACAATTTGGATTCTCGCAGATCAGCGGTTGTCTAAGGATCTCATCGACTTGCATCACTTTGTTTTCCTCGCCGCAGCGCAGACACTTGAAAACCGCCTCCTTAACCTCGGGCTTTACTTCGCTAGCGCGCGTTAGGATTCCTTCAACTTGGATGAATTTGCCCACGTCCTTGGCGCGGATATCGCGGATATTCACTGTCTGATCGAGATCCCTGACGCGCAGATGCATGCCTGGCAATTTGGTTATCTCGGTCAAAATCGCGTCCGCTGACTCGAGGAAATCGCTTGGGCTATTGAGCAGGGCTTTGGTGAGCTCCATATCAAATTTCAACAGCTGGTCAAAATCGATGACGAGTGATTTTTTCCCCGCCGCCACAAGTTTGCGTAGATTCTTGAGCCTATCTTTGTCGTGCAGAAACTTTTCCAGCTTCTCCCTCATTGATTTCTCCAACTTGCAACCTCCGATGGCACCAGCGACGTGAAGTGTTGATTTTGGCATATAGGGATGGTGGTGCAAATATTGGAAACTGTAGTGGGAGAAGTGGGAACAAACGAGAACTTCCTACATATCAACGTGTGAAAATCTTGCATGACCATACGTTACCGCCGCCTTGGTACCGAAACATCAAATTAGTAGGTTTATTTGGCTCATCCCTCCTTCAAGCGCGACTTTTGCTTGAAACATTCAAATATCAGACCCGGAGAGAGGTGACCGAAAGTAATAGCCGCTTTTTAGCCGTTTGGGGCTCTCAACAACCCCGTTGGAAACTAGCTTTTATCGCCGGGGGATCCCAAAAAGGAGGAATTATAATGGTGTTCCAGGCGAACCACACGAAACCAGAGGAAATGTACCCTGTGAAAGCTTTTGGTGAAATTTAATCTTCTGATTTTAAAATTTTTAGTGAATTTTAATGTATTCATATGCTTGGGTCGCCGATTCAAACGCGTAGTGAACTTTTTGGTAATCGCGTCGAAATTCCACAACGTCAGATGCAACGCGCTCGAGCTTCTCACCATCGATGACCACACGCTTGATGAACTCGGCCACATCTGCCATCTGTTTCTCCTTCATGCCCAGCCGGGTGATCTCTGACGTTCCGAGCCTTATTCCGCCCGGATTTTTGTAGTGCCTGCCCTCGCGGATGTCCCAGGGGAGCAAATTGCGGTTGAGCACTATGTTGGCCTTCTCGAGCCGCTGCTCCAAGGTCCCACCATCGCCGTACTTCGTGATGTCGACAACTAAGATGTGCGATGAAGTAAAGTTCTGGTCGGGGCAGAGGACCGCAAATCCACGCTCGTAAAGCGCTTTGCCCAACGCCCTTGCATTCTTGACTATTTGCGCCATGTATTCCTTCCCGAACTCGAGCATCTCGGCAAGCGTAACCGTAAGCCCAGCGACCGCGTGCAGGTGGTGGTTGCTCACCATCCCGGGGAAGACCGCCCGATTGATCGGCTCAGCCAGCTCCTTCGTGCACAAAATCATGCCGTGCTGGGGTCCTGGGAGGGTCTTATGCGTGCTGCATGTCACCACCTCCGCCCCCTCGCGTAGCGGATCCTGGAACTGCCCGCCCCCGATTAGACCAATAACGTGAGCGGCGTCGTATGCCACGCGCGCGCCGTGCTCCTTCGCAACCTCGCTGAGCTCTTTGACTGGGTGGGGAAACAGGAACACGCTCCCCCCGAAGGTTATGAGCTTTGGCTTCACCTCGGCGATCTTCTTGGCGGCTGCATCGACATCTATGTTCATGCGCTTTTCGTCAAACGGGAAGTACTCAATTTCCAAACCATGGACGGCTCCGGCCGCCCCACCGAATTTCTTTTTCCCCATGGTGATGTGCCCGCCAGCCGCGATGGACAAACACATCATCGTATCGCCCGGGTCGGTCAGGGCTGTGTACATGGCGAGGTTTGCAACTGCGCCCGAGATCGGCTGCACATTCACGTGTTCCGCCTTAAATAGATGCTTCGCAAGGTCCATCGCGAGCAGCTCGATCTGGTCTATATAAACACAACCGGCATAGACGCGCTCTCCTGGCCAACCCTCGGCATAGCGATTGCCGAAATCTGCGGTGAGAGCCTCGCGAACTGCTGGAGAGGGCACGTTTTCGCTAGCTATTAGCGGCAAAACCCCCTTGAACCACTCGTGATGCTTTCGCAGCAGCTCCAGAGTGCGGTTAAAGGCCTTTCTCGGACGCATCTCATTACCTCAGCAGCTTGAGGACGTCTTCATAAGTCGCGGGGACTTCAGTCGGACGCTCAGAGACCTCAATCACTTCCTCGGGGTCCTTTAACACGTGGCCTGTCGCTATGCATACCACGCGCTCGTCTTTATCCACAGTGCCTTGCTTGACCAGTTTGCGGAGTCCGGCGATGGTTGATGCACTTGCCGGCTCGACCCCTAACCCTTCTAGACTGGCGATCAGCTTCTGTGCCTCGATTATTTCTTCATCACTCACGAACTCAGCCGTGCCTTTTGATCTTTTGATCGCGCGCAGCGCTTTTGGCCCGTTCACGGGATTGCCTATTTGTATCGCAGTTGCCACCGTTTTTGGTTCCTCGACTGGCGCGAATTTGTCAAGTCCCCGTTTTACGGCATCGACGATCGGCATCGCGCCCTCGGCCTGAATCCCGGTCATTGGAGGGATACCTTTTGTCACGCCGGTTGCATCGAACTCGAAGAAACCCTTGTAAATCGCCCAGATATTCGCGCAGTTCCCCATCGGCACCACCACCCGATCTGGCACCTCCCAACCGAGCTGGTCGGCTATCTCGAATCCTATAGACTTCTGGCCCTGTAGCCTGAATGGATTCACCGAGTTCAATAGGTAGATATCATCGCGCTCGTCACATATCTTGCGCACGATTTCTAACGCCTGATCGAAGTTGCCCTTGATTGCAATGGTCTGCGCCCCATGCATGATGGCTTGGGCTAGTTTGCCCAAGGCGACCTTCCCGCTCGGTAACAATACCACACACTTGAGGCCAGCTCGAGCCGCATAAGCCGCCAGCGATGCGGACGTATTGCCGGTCGATGCACACGCGACGGTCTTGACGCCGAACTCAAGCGCCTTGGTTACGCCTACCGTCATCCCGCGGTCCTTGAACGAGCCAGTTGGATTTGCACCCTCGTACTTGACGTAGAGCTCACGGATGCCTACCTCGCGGGCGAGTCGGTCACAGCGATAGAGCGGTGTGCCACCCTCGTTCAAGGTAACTATCTTTGAATCGTCGAAGATCGGCATGAATGCGCGGTATTTCCATGTGCTAGGGGGTTGGGTCTTAAGGCGCTTGCGGTCGAGCTTCCTCGCTATATCTTCTAGGTCGAGTTCGATCTCGAGCAGGCCTCCACACTTCAGACAAGTGTAAAGTTTCTCGTGAGGGTCAAAGCTGCTGCCGCACTCGATGCACTCGTACCGCACCGGCTAGCCCCCAAGAGACCTGTATACGTCGATCAAATCCCCAATGAGTGCGCTTGAGGTCTCCCGTGGACCTGCACCGAAGCCGGTAATGGTAATTTCGCGCGCCAGATCCGTCTCGAATGTCACAGCGTTCAAAGTCCCCCCCACCGCCAATGGATGTCCAGCTGGCACTAGCCTCGGTCCAACCTCTAGCAAACCGCGCTTTGCCGCACCTATCAGCTTTATCATGTACCCAGCCTCCGTGGCCAAGCGGGTCGCCTCAGGTCGAATGCGCGTGATGCCTGCCACTTCAACATCCCTGAGCTTGGCATCCATTCCTAGCAAGGCATTTGCTAGAATCGTGATCTTGCAAGCGGTATCCACCCCCTCTATATCCAGCGTTGGATCCTTCTCAGCAATACCCATCTCCTGGGCCTCCCGCAGCACGACGTCAAAGGGGACGCCTTCGGCAGTCATGCGGGTCAAGATATAATTTGTAGTTCCGTTCAAGACACCGCGAATCGCATGAACCTCATCACCCACGAGCAGCTTGCGGGCGAGTCCGATCACCGGCACGGCCCCACCAACCGATGCGGAATATCTG
>CAZCRN010000080.1:0-4251 GCA_964501125.1 Hadarchaeota archaeon (SeqCode)
CTCCCGAAAATCGGCTCGGATCGTTCAGCATGGGAGCAAAGCTAGACGGGGGCTGCTTCAAGCTTTTAGCCCTCGCGGCATCGAGGTCTGAGTAGCTTGAAATATCGTTGCGCAGTTTTTCGGCCAGCTCTAACGTCGGTTCCACGAGCAACCTGATGTAACCAGTTCTCCCCCTACGTCCGACATATGGATGAACTTCAACGTCCACGAGCCCCGCTGCCTGCAGCCTCTTGAGTGCAAGCTGGAAGCCGCGAAAAGTCATGGGGCTAATCCTGAATTCCTCGCACATTGCGCAGTAGTCTCGGTAGCAACGGCCCGTCGTCGTCCTGCCGTTCAGCATGAGGTTGTATAGGATGAGCTTGGCATTGGGGGGGAGCTTTCCAAGTGCTGAGTTCCTCCATGCCAGAATCTTGTGATCTAGTCGAATAAAACGCGGATCGGGGTCTTCGTTCTCTGCTCTCTCCTCGGTTTTGGTGTCCTCCTCAGCCTGGGGGGTCAAATCGGTGAAGCGGATGGATCCTTTTTCGGGCCACTCGACGCCCTTACGTTCGCCTTGGGCCAATGCCTCCTCCACGATTCTCGCTATGATGACTCTGCCATGAATGGCCCAGCGGCGGGTCTCCTCGAGCCAATAAACTTTTCCTCTGCGCTCGAGCATTTTCATGATGTCGAAAGTGAGCTTAGGGGGCAATCCCAAGCGTTGGGCTATCGTTGCTGTTCGCTTCGTCGCGGAGGGCCTTCTCATGAAAATTGCGAGCACACGATCCTCGATCTCCTTGCACTCCTCAAGCCATTTTTCCACCCGTCGCAGGATCTCCCTCACATTTATGCGCGCGAAGTCCGATCCCTGTCCGGACTTGGTTCTTCCTCCCAGCCAGTTGCAGACGGTTCTCCGAGAACAACCTAGCACGCGGGCTATGTTGTTAATCGATGCGCCCTGATCTCGAAGGTACTCGGCGAGATGTGAAACGAAATTTCGGAGAGTTGTGTTGGTCTGAGCGGGTGTGGTTATCGGGTCACCCTTGCTAATTTGGAATTCATTGATATTTAAAGCTATTGATGCACTCGGTTAAATGTAAAAAATGTAAATGATGTATCAGAGTATCAGCGTTTTCTTCGCCAGCTTCAGTATTGCCGCATCAAACGACTCGCGTGAGTCGTATGAGTCGATGAGCATCTTTATGTCGAGGTCCTCTTCGAGCTTCTCCCTCAGGCTCGCGGCCTTTGCCGCATCAATGTCCAAGAACTTGTCGAGCCCCTTTCCCCTCCCCCGGCCGCGTCGGTGTGATGTGACAAGGTCTTCCAATTCAAACGCGCGGACGAACCTTAGAATCGCTGGTTTTCCGAATACTGGATACGCCAATTCCTTCGCGAATTCCTTGTAAATCGCGTACAGCATTACCGTTGTGTAGCGCGGGATTTTGCGCTTCGCCTTCAGATCGTGCAGGTTTACCAGCGCATACAGCAGTAGCTTCTCCTGCGGTACCCTGTCCTTAACGAGGTCCGCCACTTCGTCTAGGTCGGCTGAACTCACGGCCTTTCTGACATGTTCCACTGTCACCTTTTTTGATCCCTCCTCGTCCGCTATTTCACCCGCCCTACGCAGATAGTCTATCACCTTCCTCGCGTCCCCTCCACGCTGGTATGCGAAGTGCGCCGCCAAGCTAATCGTGGCCGCGCCGACTGAGCCAGGCGCAAATGCTAGTTGAACCCGTTGGGATGCTATGGTCTTGAGCTGTTCTGCACTATAAATCGTGAACTCTATCGTGCGGGTTTGTATGCCCGACAGGGTTCGGTGTTCTATCTCCTCGATGACCTCTGGTCGATTTGAGATCAACACCATGCCCACAACGGTCGGCTTGCTTTCTCTGCTCAGGGTGTAAATCACCGCATCGCGCTCCGCCAGTGGCAGCTTGTCCACCTCATCGATTGCGACCACTATGGGGCTCTTGCGCTGTCTGAATACCGTGTAAATTTCGTCTTTTGAATGACCCCTCCACCTGAAACCTGGCTTGATCGCCTTTGCGACGATCTCACCGATGATCGGTATCTCGCCCCTAAAGTGCGCCGCATTAATGTAGATAGCATCTAACTCCCAATGCCTAATTTTTATCTTGTAGTGATCTTTGAAGGGGGAAACTTCAACCCTGAGATTCTTTTTTGGCAAATCATGCTCCATCGCGTGGATGAAGCTCGCGGTTTTTCCAGTTCCAGTTTTGCCGTAGAGGATCAGGGTCGGGACGGCCGATCCGAGCTTTAGGTACGATAGGTAATTTGCAATTCTCCGTGACTCCTCTTCTCTGAACGGGAGGCGCTCGGGCGTATAGAACGGATGTAACACGTCGATGTTTTTGAACACGGTCACGCTAGTTCCCAAACAAGGGTTCCTTGGTTAATATATAAACCTTTTGTTAAAATGTAAATAATGTAAAAATTGGATCTACGCGGGTTCCCTTCGCAGCTTTAGTGCCCTTGGCGAGAGCACTCTCAGTTTACCATAAAAAATTTTGCCCACCCCCTTCTGCCTGAGCGAGTTCGGTCCCCAGTTGCAATGGTAATGGAGGGCCCGAGTGGATATCTTCAGCCTGCGACTGAGTTCGTCCACCTCGATAGTTCCGTTTCTCCGCCATGCCAGTCGGAGGATTTCTTGCTTGATCGGGGACAGTCCGAGTTTTTTAAAAATTTCCTCCTCCTCCAAGTTTGCACCGCTTTTGTTTTGGGAATTTATCCTTTTTGACCATGTTGTCTGTCCAAATTCATAAGACTCGAGGGAGTCGAGTTGTTAAAATGTAAAAATGTATCGGGTTTTCTTTCTTTCTTCTTTCTTTCTTATTAATTATGTATAGAATACTACACATACAACATACCCCAGTCAGCTCCAATTTAAAGCCGATTTTTCAAAAAAAGAACGCAGACATCTCTGTTTGAAAAATTGAGGGATTACAAGTTTACAAATTAATGAGTAGACTGAAAACCAATATTTTGCCCCGGTTCACCGGTTACACGTTTACATTTTAACAGACTGACTCCCCACCAAATTTCACGGATGTACAGGAAACTATATAATTGAATAGAATAAAGTACAACTCGGTCAAGGTGAGGGCATGCTAGTGATAAAAGCAGAAGACATAGAGAGACTTCCGACAGACCTCGCCACCGTACGCGTTCAATACAGGCTAACAACCCCGATGGCGCTCAGGTTGCTCGATCGGTGCCGTGGGCTTGAAAGGGTAATTTTCACGAACTTCGCATATCGCCAAACTTCCGATCGCGTTTTCAGGTTACTCGATGAGAAAGGAATAGCCACCAAATGCGATCGCCGCACCCAAGGCCGCCCAGTCGAGCTCACGCGCGAGCAGGTAAGGCTGATCAAATCGTTGCGCACTCAGGGGTTGAGTTACCGCGAGATAGCCGAGCGCGTTGGGTGCTCATACTCAGCGGTCGCGAATCACTGTCGCGGCCGCGTGAAGGGGAAGCGCTGGAGGGAGGAGTACAGATGAGATGGAATTACGAAACCATCAAACGAACTGCAAAGGAGTTGGGGGTGAAGGTTGGGGATCTTCTAGCTTTGGGTTCGAACTATGATCCGTTTTACCTGCGCAAGCCATCGGACATCCGCAAGGCGGAGTGGGCACGTGGAATCTGGGACTGGATTTTACAAGTGTGGGAAGACAAGCGTCGGGAGATGGCGGCAATCGGCTACTCCTTAGGCGAGAGACCCCACCTGAGAGGTATTCACTACATCTATCTCACTGGGCACCCCTCCCCGAAGACCTACAGCGGGCGATCCTACTTAGGCACGCACGCGGACTGGAAAGATTTGATCGACGGATTCGTCCGCGCGAAGGTTAACAAGCTGATTCCGTTCGGCGAGATGCTGGATCGGAAGCACCCCCCGGTCGTTCGGTACTTGGAAAGAACCGATGACAGTGAGGTAATCTACGGTGCTCCGACCGCGAGCAAACAGCTCAGACGAAGCGATGTCGAGATTCACTTCCTGAGGGCCGGGCTGGAAGCGCAGATGACGACCGGGCTAGCGGGTGAGGTCGCGCGGAGTGTGACAAAACGGATACCGTGGCACCATGAGTTCTGGGTTGAGAAGCCGAGGGATGTCATAAACCAGGTTGCGGGGAGATACTTCGTCAACGTGCAGCCCGCGATGGGTGAGCAGACATACGAAAACGTGTATGCTCTACTCCACCGGGCCAAGCTCGAGAGTGAGGGTAGACCAGTTCGAGCTCACTACATCTC
>CAZCRN010000081.1:0-4151 GCA_964501125.1 Hadarchaeota archaeon (SeqCode)
TCGTTAGGTTTATAAAACACCTGTTATAAAAAAATAACGCGTGAGAGTATGAGGTTTCATGAATCAGCGCAGGGGCTGTTGGATTCCAAGGCTAAGCTAAGGTTGCTCTCCTACCTCTTCACCCAGCGCGAGGTCGAGATGAGCGAGCGGGAGTTGGCCAGGGTGCTAGATCTCTCCAATTTTTCGGTAAATCAGCTGATGAAACTCTTCGAGCAAAACAACCTCGTGGAGCGAAGGAGGGTGGGGGCGACCACCGTGTGGCGCCTGAAGCAGAGCAGCTATTACCGCCAGCTTCTTGAGCCGATATTCAAGCGCATCTCGACTTTCCCAGCGCCGCTTGAGCATCTCAAAAACCTCGTGCTCACCTTGTATCCCCCCAAGCAAGTCTCGAGGATCTACCTTTACGGCTCGATAGCCGAAGGGCGCGAAAACTACAATAGCGACATAGATCTTTTTGTGGTGGTGAAGGGTAACGCTGACAAGGAAAAGATCGAGCGAGCCAACGACAAGTTGCGCGTTGCATGTCCTGCGCTGTATGGCAACAGCGTACAAATTGTGGTGATGAACGAAGCCGAATACAGGCGCAAACGAGGGGTGTCGTTGATCAGGCAGGTGGAGAAGGGGCTCAAGCTCCACCCCGAGGAGGCTCGAGGATGAGGACCCGGAGCGTCGACCGGTCGAAGTACAAGAATTATTTGTCGAAATCCGAGGAGTTCTTAGCCACAGCGAACGATGCTTTTGAGCGCGCCCGCTACAATGCCAGCGTCCTGAACTCGGTGCACGCCATCATCTCAGCAGCGGATGCGCTCTTGGTGTTCGTGAAGGGGTTCAGGTACGCGGGCACGAGGCATGAGGAAGCTGTGGAACTTTTCAGCAGCATTTCTCCCGGCGAGCGTGAGCATGAGAAAAACGTGTCGCGTTTTGGCACAATCCTCTCGATCAAGAATAAGGCAGAGTATCTCGAGGTTCTCTTGAACTCTAAGAACGCAACAGATGCACTGCGGGATGCTACGAGATTTTTGAGCTACGTGAAGGGTAAGCTTCCAAAGTAAGTGGTGCGGCCGGCGGGATTTGAACCCGCGCCGCGAGCTTGGCAAGCTCGTGTCCTAACCAAGCTAGACTACGGCCGCACAAGTGAAAGTTCTACCGTTGACAATTAAAGTTTTGCAGGTCAGCCGAGCAACCCCGTGAGCAGTTGCCCACCCAGGACGACGCCGACGGTAAATACGCTGATCGATATTAGCAGAGCCCGTGCTATCATCACGCGCTTCAGTAGCGAATCGCTGCCAGCCTCGATCTCAGTCGCGTAAGAAATCAGAATAGCGGTTAACAGCGCGACATAAACGCCGAGCATGAGTAAAAACACCGGTGGCGACACAGATGCCCCAGCTCCCAAAAATGGTGTGGCGGCGGTCTTTGAAGTTAGCGTGCCCTGCAAGCATCCAGCAACCGCGGCCACGAGCGGCGCGAAGAATAGCGCCACCGAGCGCATCGAGGTCACTACTTCACCGAGCGATCTCCGAATGTCAGCTTCCACTCCCCGGAGCTCCTTCAGGTGATCAGCCGTGCGCAAGATTGCTGCCCCGGCGGTTCGGGTGCTTCGCTCGATCGTGTCGACAAGCATATGCAGCGTGCTGTGGATTGTCCGCGAGCGAACTTCTCGTAGCGCACCTCGCTCGGGGTCAAAAAGTGCAACACGCAGCCCCATTCCGCCAAACCTGATGTTCGCCGACGCCTGTCTGTACACTCGAGCGATGGTACTACCGCGCATGCTCTCGGCCACGTGTTCGAATGCATCCTCGGCGGGGCGCCCTTCAGCTATGCGGTTGCCTAGTTGAACTAACGAATCGCAGAATTCTCGCTCCATCTGTTTGATCGAATTACGTTGCTCAAATGCGCGCGCGGTCGTGAGGTGCAGATACAACGCTACGGTTAGCGCCAGTCCCCAGAGAATCGAAAGCGAGCGAACGAGGGGTGGCAGGTGAAACCAAAATACAGGCAATGTTACCGCCAAACCAACACCGATCGCAAGCAAAGCGATTCGTACGCGGTTTGTTTTGTTTGGCACCTCGGGTGGCTGGAATGCGGCGGGACGTTTGGCCAGCACCCACTTGCTCAGCATGTACACCACAATTGGTAGCGCAATGCAATAGATGGTGAATGCATGCCATGTGCCGATTCCCATGCCCATGGCCGAGAGCACGGGCAAAGTGGCGACGAGCACGAGAGGTAGCAGCACCCCAATGCTGTAGATCAAGAGCGTTGGGAGATGAAGTCCAGACGCGAATTGCTGCATGCGCTCGCGGATGCCGTGGAGGCTGATCTCGAGTGCTCGGTCGAGGGTTCGAAGCCGCCCTTCACGCTCCGATGTCGATGCCCTAATCAAATGAATCGATCGTTTGAAGTCTTCGCACCAATTGGCCCAACGGTTTGCGAATTTCACCAGCGCTTCATCGATGCCGTTACGCACACGTGTGTACACCTGCCAGAGTGAATCACGGAGATTGCGTCCAAGAGGACCATCGACGTGCTCGGCTGCAAATTTTGCTGAGCGCTCGAGGTTTGGCACCACCTTCATCGACATTACCATGTAGCTGACAAGGATGGGGACCTCGCCGAGTCCTTGAACGCGCGCCCTTTCGGCTCTCCATTTCGGGTACCACCCTGCAAAGGTGTATGCGCAGAGCGGGACCGCTGCTGCGAACGCGAGCAACAAAAGTTCGCCGATCAAGAAACCTATCGCCATAACGGCCAGCGCGACCGCTGTTCCAGCCGCAGCGGCGAAAAGCGCAAGGGCCACAACTTCACTCGGTTGAACATCGAGCGCTGCGAACTCCAAGTTTTGATGCAGCTCTGGCGTCACATATTGCTCCCGCCTAAATACTTTAAATTTGCCAGCCGCTTTGCACGCTCGCGAGTAAAGAAAGTCCAAACCCAAGTTTACACCCCAGTAAACTCACCTTTACAGCCCATTGGTGGCTTCTTCGAGCCATGCATGCCAGCGCTCGTACAACTCGCCGTAATCTACGATTTTGTGCCGTAGCTGATCCTCCATCAGTCCATGAAACATGAGATTCGATCGGGTGACGAACTCCGCCTCGAGCATCTCTGGTTTGTCGAGCCTTGCCGATGTCTGAACTAAAACATCGCAAATTCGTGCGCGAAGCTTGAGGTTCTGTAGAACTTCTGCCGGTTTGGTACCCCATTTCCGCGCGATCGAATCGATAAGCTGTGAGCGCGACTTGGTGAGGGCAGCGGTTGGCTTCAATCTATCGGCCATAGGATCGTAGCTCATTAAGTCTACAAATCCTCCCTCACCCGTGGGATCAGATCGCCAAGTTTTGCATACCTCAGTTATCTGTGTTACCCTACGGACGCGGTTAACTCCACCTCTTGGGCGAATCGGTGCCGTCACAACGATCACATCAGTCGCTTTAAACGAACTCGGAGAAATGCCCAAATCGTGGACGACACGTTCAAAAACATCGCGTGCAGTTGATCCGTGGATTGTACCCATTACCGAATTGCCGGCTGCTCCAACGCGCATGGCCTCATACAGCACTTTCACCTCAGGGCCGCGGCACTCGCCGATTACCAACACAGATTCTCCCAATCGCAGTGCGGTGCGTAGCACATCCTCAGCGCGCATCTCGACATCTGTTCCCGTGACCGCCGATTGTGCACGCAAGCTCTGCACCTTGAAACCGAGTGCTCGGAGCTGGGCAACCGGTAGTTCGGCGGTATCTTCCAAGCAAAGTATGCGGAACTTCGGCAGGATCTCGAGCATCAAGGCACCGAGCAGCGAAGTCTTACCCGCACCTCGGCTACCGGTCACCAAAATCGATGCTTGAGAGTCCACCAGTAAGCTCAATAGTCCAGCTGCATCGGGCGTTATGAATCGGTTGTGCACGAATTGTGGAAGGGTCCAAGGCGTGGATTTGTGCCTGCGCAACGCGAACGCTAGCCCATCGGGACTCAGCGGATATCCTATCGCTGCGACTCGCACCCCTTCGAGATTTAGGTCCAGTACTGGATCTGCTTCTGAGAAGGGCCGGCCACTTATCGCCCGAAATCTCGAAATAAGGGATTCGACATCCTCGGGTGTTAAGATGGTATGTAAGGCCTAGTTCTGAATAACCTCCGAAAAGCCA
>CAZCRN010000082.1:0-4144 GCA_964501125.1 Hadarchaeota archaeon (SeqCode)
TCTGTCTCATCCGTCAGCAGCATCAACGAGCAATAGTTAGTTTGACGTTTCAGGTGGTCGAAGACTATGGACCGCTCCGCGAGCATGAACTCGATGTCGGGGTGATTGAGGTCATTCACCGTTCGTGTGCCGATATCAACCATGGATCTAATCAAATCATAGCTTATGTACCCGACCGCCCCGAGGATGTAGCGTGGCACAGTCCCAGCCGCTGTGCCCATACTTTTTAAGAACATAGCTTCCTTCATCATCTCTAACGCATCTGCATTGCGGACTTGCTGGATCCGCGCTCTGGAGGGTTCGGTAATGTCTGATATGCCAGAGACATTGAGCCCACCTTCGTGCGCAGCGACGTGAAGTAGCGGGTCGCATCCAATAATCGAATAGCGCGCCGATTCACCCGGCCCCTCCGCCGATTCTAGTAAGTACGAGGGTTGTCCGGGGCGCCTTATGCTCATGTAGGTTCGGGCAGGATCGCTACATCCCTCGATAGTCACGACTAGGGGAATCAGGCATGGTCTGCCCAACTCGTTAGCGAGTTTTCTGGCATCCTCAAGGAGCAAAGTTGGTTGCATTCAAACCACTCCAAGAACAACGATTGGTAAGTGTACTATTTAAAGCTTTGTTGTACAAAAGTGTACAACTAATAAACAATCACGCTTTGGACGCTTCGGATCTTGCGCAAGGCCTCTATGACTTCACCGCGCACCGGCTCGTCCGTGACTAGGGTGAGTTTTGGCTGCGCTACAAAGTACGGGTCATCAGCAACCGCCTGCCGAATACTGATCCCGAACTTCGAGATCACTCCCGAGACCTCGCTTATGATGCCGGGCTTCGCCGCGTCCTTCGGCAGGATCTCGATGACCCCGAGACCGAGCTGTTGAGCGACTCCCTTCAGGTACGCGATGGGTTGTAAGTTCTCGAATATTTCGCGAAGTTCGCGTTTTTGCAGGATGGTCCGGGCGGTGGCATCGACTATGCGCCTATCCACGCCAGCTTCTTTGGCGATTTGCACTGCTGGGATCCGAATGGTTCCACATGCTATTTCCCCGTCCTCCCGAACGCGCAGCCCGTACCTAAATAACACGCCCGCAACGCTCAGCTGTGCTGGGTGCCCCATAAAGGCCTCTTGAACTCGTGCCCACATCCTGATCCCACCGACTCGCCTGAGCTCTCGTCCCACCGACTGCGCAATCGTTAGACGCATTACGGACTCGACGAACTCGGGGTCCAAACCGAGACGTTTTGCCCTAGCGCACGCACGTTTGACGATTTCGCGTTCGCGCTTCAGGTCTCGGATCTCCATTCCGAGTTTCTTCTTGAGGCTCCCGAGCTCATCCGCTAGTTTGAGCCGCTTAGCTAGAAGGTTCACTAACGACTGGTCGGCTTCGTCGATTTGGGTTCGTAGCCCCCTCAGTTTCTTTTTGCTCATCTTATAGCCTCGTAGCACCCTTTGTCGCTGGCTTGGTCATGAGGATTTTGCCTGGTCTTCTTTGCCATCGCCTTTTTATTTGACGTGCCGTAGCTGGTTTTGCGATCGCGACGAACGCAGGGCCGGTACCAGTCAGTCCTGCCGCAAGCGCTCCCGTGCGCAAGGCCTCGAGCGCTGGAGCAGGGTCGTAGCCCAGAGAGCTGCAGTAAAGCAGCCCGTTAAGCGTTAAGGCGCTAAATCGATCCTCGAACGCCACCCGATGAACGGCACCCACGAACTCGGCAAGCAGTTTAGTCCGAGCCACATCTATCTCACTCGTGCGGCACTTGCCCGGTGGCACATATATGACGATATCGAGCTTTGGGTCGACCTCGAAGCGTTTGAGGATCCGCCGTTTAGAATTGTCGGTTATCACCCCACAGCCGAAGAACGAAGCAGCAGCATCGTCAAATGCTCCCGTTACAGTTACACCGGCTTCGAAGGCGGAATCGATAGCCAAATTCAGGGCTTCCCGGGCTGGCAGTTTCTTATTCAGAGCAGCCGCGGTCGCTAGAACAGTCGCGTTCGCAGCCGCACTTGAGCTTGAGAGACCAACAGTTAGCGGGACTCGCGATCTCGTTTTTACCCGAGCACCATGGGCTTTATCGGCTTTAAATCGCTTGAGGACTTTCCGCGCGCAGATTTCAATTAGCTTAGGACTTTCGGATGGTTCGCCAACTATACGGCCGATGATCTTGCCCGGACGATCTGTGAGTTCAACATCTGCACGAACCTCCAAATCGATTGCGAATGCGGCCCCTTTCCCGGTGGCTATTGCATTGACGACCGTGGCGGAACCGTACGCTGAGGCTGCACCCTTCACTTGGATCCCTTAAATCGATTAGGGTCGATTTTGCCAGCGCGAAGCATGTGGTCGGCCAGCACGAGTGCTAGCATCGATTCTGCAACCGGAACTATGCGCGGACAAATATTAGGATCGAAACGCCCCCCAAGTCTGATCTCGGCTGGCTTCATTCGCTTGACATCAACCGTACGCTGGGGGAGCGATATCGATGGGGTGGGTTTGACCGTGATTCGTGCGACAATAGGCATTCCGATGCTTATGCCGCCCAAAATACCGCCCGCTAGGTTTGTGGCGGTTGCCAGTTGCCCACGTTTGAGCACGATGGGGTCATTCGCTTCTGAACCTCGCATCCGTGCGAAACGCACACCTGCCCCGATTTCGACTGCCTTCACGGAGCCGATCGACACCAAGGCATGCGCGATCTCGGCGTCGAGTTTTTCGAAGACTGGCTCACCAAGTCCAGGCGGCACCCCTAGCGCTATTATCTCGACCACGCCACCAGTGCTGTCACCGGATTTGGCTGCAGCTAACACAGCTTTCTCCATGCGTTTTGCGCATTTTGGACACGCGCAACGCATTGGATTTCGCTCCGCGTTCCTGCGGATTTCGGCTGGCTTGATCTCGCGTTTAACGCCGATGCCAGCTGCCTCAATCGTATGCCCGAGGATCTCGATGCCGTGAGCCGCTAGCAGTTTTTTAGCGATCGCACCAGCCGCAACTCGTCCGACCGTCTCGCGGGCGGAAGCTCGTCCCCCGCCGCGCCAGTCGATATGCCCAAACTTGAGCAAGTAAGCTAGATCGGCATGGCCAGGGCGCGGTTTAGTCTTGATCGCCTCGTAAGGCCTTGGATCGACGTCCACGTTTCGCACGAGCATTGAGATGGGTGTACCGAGGGTCTTACCCTCAAAGACGCCCGAGAGGATTTGCACCCGATCGCGCTCCTTCCGCGGGGCCGTGACTTTTGACACCCCTGGGCGCCGGCGATCTAGCTCGCGTTGGATATCGGCCTCGCTTAGGGGCATTCCGGCCGGGACGCCCTGAACCACGACGCCGATGGCGCGCCCATGGCTCTCGCCCCAAGTCGCGATTCTGAACGCTTTGCCGAACGTTTCACCTGCCATTTAGATCAGCTCCACCTGCGCGCCCAGCTTTTGCATGTCTTCGACAAAAGTTGGGTACGATACCTTAATGCTTCCCGCTTCATCTATAATGGTTTCCCCCCGTGCGGCGAGCCCTGCCATCGCGAGTGCCATCGCCATTCGGTGGTCGCCATATGAGCTTACTTTGGCCCCCTTGAGCTGCCTGACACCACGTATACGAAGTTCATCGGGCAACTCCTCGACTCGTGCACCTAGCTTGCTCAGTTCAACTCGGAGAGCGCGCAATCGGTCGGTCTCCTTGAAACGCAGGTGCGGGACATTCATCAGAGTCGTTTGCCCGTCCGCGACAGCGCCCAGAACCGCTAGCACAGGTACAAGATCGGGATTGTCGCTGCAATCGACCTCGATACCAGATAACTCGGAGGCCTCGGGCACCTCGACGGTTTTTCCGCGGACTTTAATATCTGCCCCAAACTCGCGTAGGAAGTCGATGATTCGTTTGTCTCCTTGTGCTCCGCGGATATCGAGATTATTTACTTTAACAGCTTTTCCGACGAGTGCAGCACCCCCCAAGACGAATGAAGCGGATGAAAAGTCTCCAGGGATCGCAAACTCTGTCCCACGAAACACTTGCCTGCCTGGAATTCTGAACTCCGTTAGCTTCGAATCGCGCTTAATCCCAGCACCTATTGCATCGAGCATCTCTAGGGTGATCTCGACATAGGATTTCGATACGGGTTCATCAGTTATCAGCAGATCGACATCCTC
>CAZCRN010000083.1:0-4107 GCA_964501125.1 Hadarchaeota archaeon (SeqCode)
GATGTTGTTCGCAAACATTCAGATAGCCAATGTTGCTTTAGGCGGGCGATTGCAAGCGGTCGTGTATTACACCACTCCGCCACCAAGCCTCAGTGCCTTGGTGAACGACCCAGTTCAAGCCGTTGTTTATCTAGGAATCTTCATCGGGTTGTGTATGGGGTTTGGATATCTGTGGATCACTCTAACAGGTATGGGCCCCCGCGATGTCGCACGCCAGCTCGACCGTTCTGGAATGCTAATCCCAGGTTTTCGTCGTGATATCCGAATAATGGAAAAAGTGCTCAGGCGATACATCACAACCGTCACGCTGCTTGGCGCCGCGTTCGTTGGCGCGCTTGCGGCAGCTGCAGACCTCACGGGCGCGTTAGGTACGGGGACTGGTATCTTATTGACCGTTGGAATCGTGTATGGATTATATGAGGAGATTGCAAGAGAACGTGTATCCGAGATGTTTCCGGCTGTCAGGAGGCTATTGGGTGAATAAACTTGTAGCCGTAACCGGTGTTCCCGGAGTCGGCAAGAGCACGGTCATTACGAGTGTGCTCAAGGAGCTCGAGAAATCGAAGATCGGCTGCAAGCTGATCAACTACGGCGATGTTATGCTCGAGATGGCGCGCGAGCGGACGGAAGTAACTGACCGCGATGAAATGCGCAAGTTGCCGGCAGACCTTTACCGCGAGATCCAGCGTGAGGCGGCCGAGCGAATAGCTGATCAAGCGAAAGGAAAGCTCGTGTTGCTCGACACCCACTGCTCGGTCAAGAAGCCTGAAGGGTACTTGCCCGGGTTGCCCAAATGGGTGCTCGAGCGCTTGCGGCCCGAAGCGATAGTCCTGATCGAGGCGACACCAGAGGAAGTGGCCAAGCGTCGTACGAAGGATGTGCGACGCCGCGACAAGGAGCTCATCGCCCAAATCGAGGAACATCAGCAGCTCAATCGCGCAATCGCAATGGGCTATGCGGCGCTAACCAGTGCGACGGTGAGGATAATTAGAAATAGAGAAGGCAAGCTCAATAAGGCCGTGCAAGAAATGGTTGAAGTACTGAGGTGAACACGTGCGTCGATCGTTCGCTTGTGCAATAGTTGCCCTGGTTTTATGCGCTGGTTTGATTACCGTGGCGATTGCCCAGGGGGTATCTGATGGTGAAAGAGTTAGAAACATGCTAAGCAACGTTGACCGCTCGATCGGCGCCGTTCGAAGGGATGATTTCGTGGGTGCTAGAGTTGCTCTGAGCGGGGCCCGGACTCTATACGAGAACATCCAGCCGAGCGTTGAAAATGTCGATAATGAACTTAACCAGCGCATAACTCAAAGCTTTGAGTTGCTCATCGACAACCGAATGCTTGAGAACGAGGAGATACCCAAGGGAGAAAAGGAGGATCAGCTCCGGAGCTTACGTACCGATTTGCGTGCCGCAGCCAGTGCCGTAGGCATCCATTTGCCATTTTATCTGCAGTATGCGATGTTCATCATCTTGGCCGCATCCGTTTTCTTGTCATTGGTCATCGTCGCGCTGATCAGACGCAGCGTCGACTGGCAGGGCATGAAGCAACTGAGAGCCGAGCTTAGTACACTTGGAAAGGAGATGCGTGAGGCGTATCGCAAAAGAGATGTGAAAAGCATCCACAAGCTTCAGCCTCGCTATCGCCAACTCACGGGTAAGATGACGGGATTCACCCTGAGGCAAATGGTAGTCACAATGCCCCCTTACTTCTTCATGTGGTGGCTGTTGGGTCGGGTATACGCAGGATGGGTCGTCGCGTGGTTGCCGTTCGGCGTAGACCTGCCATTCGTCGGATTCTGGACTTCGTGTGGGTTTCTTAGTTGGCTCATCATCACATATTTTGGGTCCTCCATGATCATGAGGCGGTTATTCCTAGGCGGCGTGTGATCAAGTGCCAGCGCGGAGGTACAGGTCGAGGACTTACAAGCGGCACTCCGTCCGAACTCCTGGTGGAAAAACGGTGATCCATTACAAAGAAAGGAGGGCGGGCGCGGCGAGCTGTGCCATGTGTGGACGTCCCTTGGGTGGGGTTCCGCGGCTTAGGCCGAGCAGATTGCGCGCGTTGCCTCGGAGCTCACGTATGCCGAGCCGTCCTTACGGTGGTTACTTATGCTCAGCTTGTGTGCGCCAAGTCATGAAAGAGGCAGCCCGAGCGTGAGCCCATGGTTGTGATCGCGGTCAGCGGTTTACATGGTGCAGGTAAGACCACGGCTGCTCGCGCGTTGATCAAGAAATTTAAACTGCGCTACATCTGCGCGGGCACAATTTTCAGGCAAATGGCGAAGGAGCACGGCATGACACTCGATGAGTTCTCACGCTATGTCGAGCGCCATCCCGAGATCGACCGTCAAATTGATCGCCGTACCGCAGAAGCTGCAAAGGAGGACAACGTTCTAGTAGATGCTCGACTGGCGGGATGGATGGCAAAAGATGCGGATGTTAAAATTATGCTCACCGCACCCATAGAGGTGCGCGTTCGACGTATAGCCCGCCGTGAGGGACGAAAGTACAAGGATGTCCTGAGGGAGACACGGGCACGCGAACGAAGCGAGGCAAAGCGCTTCAAGCGATTTTATGGAATCGACGTCAACGATTACTCGGTTTTTGACCTCGTACTAAATACCGAGCAATGGACGGCCCGCGAGATGGCGCAAATTATCGAAGTTGCAGTTGGTTTTTTGATTAAGCGGAGGAAATGAAGTGGTGATGGAAGTCGGGCGGGTATGCGTGAAGCTCGCCGGGCACGAGGCCGGCCGCAAGTGTGTGATCGTTGATGTCATAGACGAGAGTCATGTTTTGGTGAGCGGGCCAGGCATCAAGCGCCGCCGCTGCAATATCCGACATCTGGAGCCACTCGGGCAAAAGCTCGATGTCGACAAAGGGGCGTCGGACGAGGAAGTTAAACGAGCGCTCGAGTCGGCCGGTTTGGTGGAGATCATAAAAGCCCGGGAGAAACCTCCTGAGGCAAAAGGAAGTACAGCCTAAGCGACAATCTAGTGATTGGGTGTTAGGGGTGGGAAAGCTACCTTCTGACGTCACGCGTGAAGTTTTGGTTCGTGCTCAAGATGTAACCGATCCACGATACGGTTGTAAGCCTGACGCTAGGCCCATACGCGAGCACATTCGATTGGGTGTTATAAACCTCGACAAGCCCCTCGGTCCGACTTCGCATGAGGTTGTCGCGTGGGTCAAGCGCATATTGGGCATACGGAAGGCTGGCCACGGGGGGACGCTCGACCCGAAGGTCAGCGGGGTCCTGCCCGTGGCATTCGAGGATGCAACCAAGTTAGCCCAAGCGCTTCTCCTAGCGGGAAAGGAGTACGTTTGCGCAATACATCTGCACGGCGATGTCCCTGAGCACCGATTGATCCAGGTGCTCCATGAGTTTGAGGGCGAGATATACCAGCGCCCGCCCGTACGGGCTGCGGTCAAACGCCTACTGCGCAAGCGGTGGATCTATTACATCAAACTGCTCGAGCGCGAGGGGAAGGATGCGTTGATCAGGGTCGGATGCGAGGCCGGCACCTACATGCGAAAGTTGTGTTTTGACCTTGGGCAAGCGCTCGGATGTGGGGCCCACATGACTGGGCTCAGGCGGACGCGCACGGGGCCGTTCCGAGAGGATCAAACCTTGGTCAGGCTCCACGATTTGGCCGATGCTTATGCCCTCTGGCGCGAGGATGGCATTGAGGACCAGCTGCGAAAGATCATCCAGCCTGCCGAAATGACTGTGGGACATCTGCCCAAGCTAGTCGTACGCGATGGTGCAATCGATGCTCTGTGTCATGGTGCCAGCCTTGCGGCTCCAGGTGTGCTTACAGTCGAAACTGGGATTTCTCCGAGGGATTTGGTCGCACTGATGACGCTGAAAGGGGAGCTGATCGCGCTTGCTAGGGCGGCTATGACTTCAAAACAAATCTGTGAAGCCGACCATGGTATAGTCGCCAAGCCCGAACGCGTTGTGATGGCGCCCGGCACCTATCCGCGGAAATGGAAATGAAAACATAAGTCCCCACTAATATTAGCCCCCACTTATAATCACAAATTTCAGACTGAAGTTTGACACTTGCCACTTAAAAACCATGCAGAACGCATATTCGGGGC
>CAZCRN010000084.1:0-3940 GCA_964501125.1 Hadarchaeota archaeon (SeqCode)
CCCAAATCGTTTAAAACGTCCTCGCCCAGCGCTTCCCCACACTGAACCGGCACTCCTATCTCTCGCCGTTTTTCTAGAACTAGAACCTTCGCGCCTGAACGTGCAGCGGCACGCGCGGCCATGGAGCCAGCTGGGCCTGCACCAACCACGATTACATCATACTTCTCGGCCAATTTGGATCGCCCCCACCGGGCATACCCGCGCGCAAGTGCCACAATCGGTGCAACCTTCCTCTACGCGCACTTGGACCTCGGCGATTTCGATTAGATTGAGTGGACAAACGCTTGCACAAGCGCCACACAGCATGCATTTGGTGATGCTTATCTCCAATTTCTCACCTCAGAACTCAGTAACGGCCCGCTGAGCCTGAGGCAACCGAGCTTCGAGCAGCTCCGGCGGCATTTCCAAATGCCCGTAGCGTCCACCTCCGCCCGGCACTATTTTCAACTGCTGCTCCCTAAATGCTTTGATCACCGAGGCCACGCGCGTCCCCGCCGCTCGTTCAATTTCCTTAATCGGTATATCAATTAACACAGCGATTTCGTTGGTAAACCGCCCGACAAGTCGGCTCCACATGTCCTGAACTTCCTTCGTGTGCGTGTCGCCGTGGCCAAGCGCCAGTGCGATCACCTCGGCCAACGGTGCTATGCGCAAATACCCCGGGCGGTAAGGTGGGTGCTTCGGCTGTGGATAGTCGGCCAGCTCGTTTACTCGATCCCAAACGCCCTTTTTGATCCAGCCCTTGCACTTATCACATCGCCATTTCAGCTCTCGGGCTTCCTCGAACTCAAATTGTTTGTAACATCGGGAGCAAGCTGTGCGGTGGTACTTGCCGAGCCGGGGGTCAAACCCAACATTGAGTACGATCCGGCGGCCCTTGCGCTCTATCGCCTTAATTATTTCGGCATAGGTTGGCTCGGCCAGCTCGAAACGATTGAACTCGCGGCCGAGCTTATCTGGCCAAGGGCTGTGGGCGTCGGAAGATGAAAGAAATGTGATGTCCTGAAGCTCTGCAATCCGATCTGCCATCGAGGTGTCCGCGCTAAGTCCCAGCTCCAAAAAACTCACGTTGCGCATTTGGTCTCCGTAGCAAGCCCGCATCGAGTCGAATTCCTTATACATGCTAGTCCATGGGGTGAAAGCATGACTTGGGCCGATCGCGGCGCCGTGAGCCACCGCGATTTCTACAATTTCCGGTGCCTCAAGGCCAACATGGGCGCGGCCGTCTAGGTTTATGTCGGCCGAGTGTTTGGCGAGTTCTTCACGTAACCCCTCGGCTGCTGCAAATGATGGTAAAAGAAAGAGGTGGTGGACCCTGTGGCGATCCTCGACTTCAACCGTTAGAACAAATCTCGTTCCATATCTCGGATGCTGATAAGTGCCCTCCGCGACTTCCACCAATTCCGTCTTGACGCTCTCGGCCCATCGTGGATGAAAGATATCACCGGTGCCAACAAAAGATAGCCCTTTGAGCTTAGCTTGTTGGGCGATCGTTCCGATTACCATGCGAGTTGAGGTTGCACCACTGTATCTCGAGTGAATGTGCAGGTCCGCAGAGTAGACTTGTAGCTCGGGCAAGCAAACCTACCCGATGTACGAAACCTCCTCTTCCGCACGACGCATTTCCTGACGCGCTCGGCGCTCGATCTCCATTCGAATGCGGCTGAGGAGACGTTCGGTTTTCTTCGCGCGGCGCTCTAAGTCGGTCGTATCGACCTTTATACCAAGAATGCGCGTCAAAACCTCAAGAACCGACTCAGCGGCGCGGTGATCTGCCATCATGCCGTGAGTTTCGCCAAGTAGGCAAACCCCTTCCATGCCACGAAGCTTGCCGAGCCCCAAAATTAAACCCGAAGCTCCAATGATTGGTCCGCCGCCCTCCTCGATTACGACCCCACACTTTCGATACCTATCCATGAGCTTTGGGTGGCTAACCACCCCAACTACTTTTGGCTTTCCCAAAGGATAGCGCCCAGTCGCAAAACCACCAAGCGTGAAGAGTTGCTTTACGCCAAATCGCTTTACCACGTCGAGAATTTTGTCCACAACTTCATAGTGGCCTTGGGGGGATGTCGCTTGAACATCTCCAACCAGAATTATCAGGTGCTTGCCTTTGGAGGTGGCCCAGTAGAACTCATTCATGACTAGCCGGACCATCCCTTTTTCCTCAACATACACGTGGTGGGGAAAGTGTGGTGAATACAATTCTGCAAACTTTTTAGCGCCGAGTTCACCCACTAGGTGCTCAGCGGCCAATTTTCCGACGTAACCCATCCCGGGCAGACCCTCGATGAAAATTGGTCTCTTCAGCTTGGGTTTTGCCAAGAATTTAATAGTGGTTTCTCTCATTTCCCTCCCTCCGAACCGAGTACTTGCTTCTTCAACAGACGCCTGTACTTGCCATATGGATCGAGTGGTGAGAATTTGGGTGGGTGGGGCGAGATCGTCGGCCCTCCACAACTCGGACATGTTTCTTTGAGCGTGTATATTCCGCAGTTCTTGCATTTTTTCATTTTCAAATCATCTACCTCTTCGACCTAGGATGGAACTTGCCTTCGCCACCTGCTTTTTTCACGGCCGCGATCGCTCTCTCCGCGGCTTTCTGTAAAGCATCCTCTGCGATCTTGTAAGAAGGTGCAGAGATTCTAATCGAATAACGTGGCGAACCGACGTAACGCGCCTCAACTTTTATTTCTGGCTCACGAACCGAGCTTTGGGCATCCATCAGCGCTGATTTTATGACTTCAACACCTTCTGGGGTTGGGCAACTTAAATCAACATAACCTGTGATCTGCACGATTGGGGGCTCGATCCCTGCAGCGAGTTCACCAATTACATCAACCCAATTATCCGCTCCGAGGCCTGCCAAAACTTCTTTGCCTTTCGTCGCGACTGCCTCAAATGCCGAGTAAAGGTCTCCGAACTTATCTTGGAGTTTGAATCCGACTTCTTCGTATGCAGCGTCAAGATCTTTTCCTAGGCTACCAGCGGCGCGTTCCAACAGTTTTTCCGCCCTTTGCTCGCGTTTCCATTGCTGAACTTTTGCCCGACGCTGCACATCCTTGACCTGACGCATCGATATGTCGATATGCCCTTTTTTCACATCAACGGAGAGAACCTTACCTACAACTTTTTTGCCCTCACGAACGAAGTCCCTGATGTTTTTGATCCACCCCGAAGCAACCTCCGAGATGTGGACCATCCCCTCCTTGCCGGCATACTCGTCGAGCTTCACGAAGGCGCCCTGAGGAAAGACCTTCGTCACCGTGCACATTACCAACTCCCCATCCGCTGGCCATTCAGATTTACGACGGACCATTACCAACACCTACCTTAACACACCGATGATCGTTGTTTTTATCTCAGCCCTGCCACCGCGCGGTACCGCGAGCGTTTTGCTACATACCAAACACTTGACGACGGAGCTCGTATGGCTGTAAACCACTTGCTCATTCCCGCAGTCATTGCATCTAACCCTTAAAAAACGTGCGCGGGGTCGTGGGATCTTTAGCATACCACTATTCACCTATTTTGATACCCTTCGCGCGGAAACCACGTCTGGATTGTTTCTTACCACAGACGCTGCACTTTAGCACGAGAGTAATTTTCTTGGTTGTTTTCGCGAATTTCCTCTGCTCCGATCTCGGTTGCCCACCGTAACCCCTCATGACCCGAGCGAACTGGCGCTGGCCCCAGCTCAGGGCGCGCGGTGCGCGCTTGCGCATCTGGCTTATGCTGTGTACCGTGTGCTTACGGCACGAAGGACAGTACGTTCGGAACTGTTTTGGTACTTTCATTTCGTTCCCCAGCTTGCGTCTAAGCAGCTTAGTAGGAGTTTCGTCTGGTTACTTATTAAATTCGGTGCCTGGCTGAGAACTACAACAGTTTAACTTCAACTTTGCGGGCGAGATCGTGTTTTATCAATAGCTCTGCGCTGCGT
>CAZCRN010000085.1:0-3853 GCA_964501125.1 Hadarchaeota archaeon (SeqCode)
GATGCTGAACTCATCATCCGGCATCTGGTGCTGCCCAACAACGTGGAGTGCTGCACCCGCCCGGCCCTGACTTGGATCGCTGAAAACCTCGGCTCAATGGTGAGGGTGAATGTGATGGATCAGTACAGAGTTTGCTACCATGCCGACAAGTACGAGGAAATAAATAGACGTTTGATATCAGAAGAATTTCCAAGGGCGCTAAAAATCGCAAAAGAAGTGGGTCTAAGAAATGTAATCAGTTGAGGCTACTAACCTTTCCCCCTTAGCAGTTATTTCCCATACATAACCTTTGGGACCTTTCTCTCCCTCGACAAGCCCCAGCTCCTGAAGCCCCAAAACATGCTTCCTATTGCTTTCATAACCCAATATGAGCTTTCTTATCATCTCGGAACTTGTTTTCAAGGCATGCATTAATTCTCTAGCTGTTCTTTTCCCACCAGTTAGCTCTTTCAAAATTCGTGCTCTAGCATTTACTCCATTCAACGTTGATTTCCCTACCTTGTTCTTTATTCTCAAAAGTAATTTCAAATCAGCGCTTTTTTGGTTATGTGTAAAACTAATCCATTTGGCAAATAATTCAATCCCGCCAGAACGGATGACAAGATTGTAAGATTTACTGCCCTTATTGATAACAACATGTCCTGAAAATTCTGGGAATTTCTCTATGAGGAGTTTTTGCACATCCTCCAATAATGGCTTATTTGAAGAGCATATCCTCACTCGATAAGGAAGCACGGCCCCCTCATCGTCCGCTAGAGCCTTGATTCCTTGAGCAATTACTTGCGCATCTAAACCAAAAAATTCTTGAGGTACCCTGGCCTCATGACTCATAAAATTCGTTTTGTAAATGTGTTTAATTATATGAACTACAACCTTTGAGAAAAAGACACGGAATTTTCCTTCTTCAAACCACGTACGAACCTTACCAAATACGCTGAGGTCACTTACAAATTCATCCATTACAGCAGAATTTGTGTTGTAATAGAATGGTCTTGCGCCCCCAAATCGCCCACCATAACCATCCCCTGCAAGGTGAAAGAATATTCGCACTAAGCGTTCGTCTTCAACAAGTGGCAAATTAGGATCCAGCACGGGTGCACCACCTTTGGCTTGATACCGCATCACATTCTTTTCGATTTCTTCAATGGTGGGACGACGCTCTATTGGAACAAGCTGCAGGATCTTCTTGAGAGCCCAAAGGGGTACGCATTGCACACAGGGTCTATTGCCGCACTTGTTGATACCCTTACGCCATTTTATGACCATTGTGTCTGACACGTCTAACTCTTTTGCCAGTTTCTTTTGTGAACCCATCGCTTCAATAGCTAAAGTGAAAAGCTTTTGTCGAAAATCGTTTGCTAACAATATGTAAACGCGATCTTCTGGGAATTCTGGAAGGTGAAATTTCCGTAACAACCTAATCACCTTTGCTGGAGATTCCCAAGTATGAATTTAAGCGCCTTTGGGGGAGAGAGGTCGGTGAAAGTAATCTACAAGGCTTATAAAGTGATAACCCGAGGCACGTTTATGCAAATCCACCAAATCGGCGGCTGCTCGTTCGACTCGAACATCTATTTGATCATCGACGAGGTCATCACGCTCGTCGATGCTGGCACCGGGCTAAACTTTGAGGAGGTCAAGCGGAACCTCGGTAAGTTCAACCTAAAACCAAGCGATATCGAGCTCGTCATCAACACCCACTGCCACTACGACCACATCGGCGGCAACCGCGCTTTCGTCGAAGCCGCGCGATGCGAGGTTGCGATTCACGAGCTAGATGCCGAACCCATCCGCAGGGCAGATCCGACCGTTACGATTGCGCGAAATTTCGGGGTGAAATTGGAACCGCTCGAGCCCGTGCGCGAGCTTCGTGAAGGCGACCGCATTGAACTTGGAGCCTTGACGTTGGATGTGCTGCACACCCCAGGGCACACCCGAGGCAGCATATGTCTGTACGAGCGCGAGCAGCGAATGCTGTTTTCCGGGGACACGGTATTCTGTGATGGGATCGGCCGGGTGGATTTGCCGACCTCCGATCCGGCCGCGATGGCGAACTCGCTGCGGAGGTTGGCCGAGCTTGATGTAGAGAAGTTGTTTCCTGGGCACGGTCCAAGTGTCGAGAAAAACGCACACAAGAATCTCGAGTTGGCTTTAAAATTCATCAAATGAATGAAGAGCTCGGATATTTGTTATATATATAACAACTGCCCAAAAGCTTCGGGCCGTGTTTTATGTACTTAGCGACGAACTGCCTCCTCGCTCCACGCGTGCTTGCCGATCAACGGGGTGAACCTGCAGGGAGCTATATCCGTTTTCGAGAAATCCGCGCCCCGGCGTTCGACCTTACACAGCATCTGCATGAGCTGCCCGCCGATTGGGACCACCATTAGGCTGTTGTCCGCTAGCTGTTCGCGCAAGGGCTTCGGCACAGCTGGTACGCCCGCGGCAACCGCTATGCGCTGCCAGGGTGCACCATCCGGGAGGCCGCAGGATCCATCCCCCGTCACGATTTTTACGTCATAACCAGCACGCTTCAAATTCTCACGGGCTAGCTCCACAAGCTTCGAGTCGCGCTCGATCGAGGTGACGTTCTCCTGCCCAGCGAGCTCACAAAGCAGCGCAGTCATGTACCCAGTCCCCGTGCCGACCTCGAGCACGCGCATTCCGCGCTCGACCCGGAGGTGCTCGAGCATCCGAGCTACGACGTGTGGCGCGGACATGTAGACCTTACCGACCGGGATCGGTGTGTCCAAATATGCTAGGGGCCTCAGCCCAGTCGGCACGAACTCATGGCGGGGGACCCTTTCGAATGCCGCGATGACAGCGCGGGACTTCAAATAACCTTTTTCCCTCAGATGTGTGATAAGTTCCGGCAATGACATGGAATTCCAAGTGGTCCTATGGGCGCACGCGAAATATTAAACGAGCTCAAATGGCACCCAAAGCTCAGCCTGCAGGATGCACGAGTGACGATAGTCCATCGCGGGGCTCCAGGGGACGTGCGGGTTATCGATGGACCTGATATCTTGGAACTTGAACACGCGTTCATGCGCGTTAAATCGCCCGAGGGTGAGGTCGAGATTCCATATCACCGAATCCTGCGCATCGAGGCGCTGGGGAAATTGCTTTGGCGAAAACAAGGAGTCTAACTATATCACGATCTTTATGAGCGCGCAGATGCCCGCCGTTGCCCCCCCAAGCACGGCCATCTTTAAGCCCGCGAACACGAGGTTTTCCTTCGAGATCCTACCGATCCACATCCCCAAAATAAAGAGGAGCAGAAGTGTTGCAGCAACCGAACATTTTAGAGCAGTTAGGGCTGGGAGGACGAGGAACGGAATCACGGGAACTGCCGATCCACCAATCGTGGCTAGACCATCAGCTATCCCACTTGGAACGATCCTCTCCCTCCACCTTTCGAACATTTTTGTATGCCCGAGCGCACCACGTTTGAGCATCGCCTTTTCCAATTTTTCAAGCTCCTTGTAGGTCACCGCTTTCTCGGCCGTGAGCGCCCCAAGTATGTTTGATAACCCATTTGCAACCCCGCCGCCGATTCCAGCGGCTATTATGACTCGTGACGCATCTGCGCTCATGCCGATTACAACGCTGGCACCAATCACTATTCCTAAAGTGGACAGCGAACCATCGATTAATCCACGAATGAAATATCTGTCCATCTAGCCTTAGGTCCCCCTTTCATCTATCAATATGTCTGGTATTGGTTATCAATTTGCATGATCCGCCTGTAGCAGTCAAAATGTATGTTATCTATTTTTCATTTTTCATCAATTTAATCCCTATCTCTCCCCAATTTTAGTTACCATGAGGACCTAGCGTTCAAATTGCCCTC
>CAZCRN010000086.1:0-1775 GCA_964501125.1 Hadarchaeota archaeon (SeqCode)
TTCGTTGATTGCGCGCGTTCACTTAAACGTTACCCGATGAGCGAGATTTTCGCTTTATAAAAGCTACCGCAAGACTGCACCCTTATCCGCGGGCTGAACACTTTTTGCGTATCGTGCTAGGTATCCCTTGAGCTCTAGCTTTGGTGGGCACCAAGCCCTCAAGCGCTTTTTGATCTCGTCATTGGGGAGCAGCAGCTCGAGCTTGCGGTTCGGGATATCGATCCGGATTCGATCCCCATCTCGCACGATTGCAATTGGCCCTCCATCGGCGGCCTCAGGTGAAACATGACCTATCATAGCTCCTCGAGTCGAGCCAGAAAATCTTCCATCGGTCACGAGCGCAACGGACTCACCTAGGCCCATTCCCATCAACAGCGAAGTCAGCGCGTGCTGCTCGCGCATCCCCGGCCCCCCGCGCGGACCCTCATATCGGATGACCACGACATCGCCACGCTTGATCCGATCCAGAGCTTTCAGTGCGTCCTCCAGGCAATCGAACACGCGCGCGGGTCCCTCGTGCTTCAACATTTTTGGGCTCACCGCGACTTGCCGTACAACCGCTCCATTGGGTGCTAGGTTTCCACGAAGCACCGCGATCGCACCCTCTCGCGCTATGGGCTTCGATAGCGGCCTGATAACTTCTGAATCTTCAACTCGAACCCCGGCCAAATTGTCACCTAGGGTTTTGCCCGTGACTGTTAGACAGCTGAGGTTCAACAAGGACTCGAGCTGTTTCATCACGGCCGGTATGCCGCCCGCTCGCTGCAGATCGAGCATAGTGTTGGGCCCCGCCGGCTTGAGCGCGCAAAGGTGAGGCACACGTCGGCTCACTTCATCAAACTTTTCGAGCGGGATTTCGATTCCGAGCTCTCGCGCGATAGCGGGCAGATGAAGCACCGCGTTGAGCGATCCACCCAACGCAACGATTGTAGTTATCGCGTTCTCGAATGCCTCACGGGTCATGATGTCCGAAGGCCGCACTTTACGTTGGAGCAGCTTCATCACTCGCCGCCCACTTTGCTCTGCCAGCCGAACTTTCAGGGCATCCTCGGCGTGAGTAATCGCGCATCCCGGCAGAGACATCCCTAGGGCCTCGGTGGCAGCAGCCATGGTGTTGGCTGTCCCGAACATCGCGCACGTCCCGGGTCCGGGGCAGGTTGCACGCTCGAGCTCCATAAGCTCGGCCTCACTCAGTTTTCCGCGCTTCACCCGCCCGATCGCCTCGCGCGTGTCAACTATCGTGATCTGCTTTCCACGCCAGTGCCCGGGGCGCATCGGACCTCCGGTGACCACGACCGTTGGTAAATTCAATCGTGCGGCGGCCATCAGGTGCCCTGGGACGATCTTATCGCATGCTGGGATCATCACCAAGGCATCGAACCTGTGGGCCTCGACCATCAGCTCGATCGAGTCCGCGATCAAATCGCGCGAGGGTAGCGAGTAACACATCCCCCGGTGCCCCTGGGCTAGACCATCGCATATCGCAATCGTGTTGAACTCGAATGGAACCCCGCCAGCCGCACGCACGCCGGACTTTGCGGCGTCCGCCAACTTGCGGAGGTGCAGGTGCCCCGGGACGATTTCGGTGAATGAATTTACGATCGCGACAAAAGGTCGATCGAGTTCCTCACGTGTTACACCAAGGCCATACAAAAGTGCTCGATGGGTGGCCCGCTCTAGTCCCTCCTTGATCTCAGAGCTGCGCACTGGATCACCAACGCGTTACAACTAGCGCAAGATGGATTAAACATTTACTTTTGGCCCCGCTTTTCCGC
>CAZCRN010000086.1:1785-3830 GCA_964501125.1 Hadarchaeota archaeon (SeqCode)
GGGACGATTTCGGTGAATGAATTTACGATCGCGGCAAAAGGTCGATCGAGTTCCCCGCGCGTAACGCCGAGAGCATGTAGCAACGCCCGGTGGGTTGCTCGCTCAACCCCCTCCTTGATCTCAGCGCTGCGCACCAAATCACCAAACGCGGTTTATTTCTGGGGCTGATGGATTAAACATTTACTTCCGGTCCCGCTTTTCCGCTTAAAAGGTAGCCTTTTACCACTATAGTACCAAGGAGGAGAAGATGGCATCCACAACCATTCAAATTAAGAAACAAACGCGAGACTTACTCCGGGCCCTCGCAGCAAAAGGGGAAACCTACGACGACGTAATTATTGAACTTGCCGCGGGCTACGACGAATTCATCAGCGACCTCATCGAGCGATACGCGGAGGAAAAAGACAAAGCCGTCCCGATGGAGGAAGTCTTTGAGCGAATTGAGCGTGAACTGGCTACCAGAGGCAAGACGAAAACTCTAACAACTCACTAAACCCCTCCCAGCTTATTTGCAACCACGGTTACAGGAAGGATGGCAATCCCATGGTCCGCATAACCATCCCGCTTGGTAGGGGCACGACTAGCTTCGATGTCCCAAAGGCAAACCTGCTGGGAGTCATCGAGCCTCTCAAGGTCAAAGCCGTGCCGGACCCCAAGGCCGAGGTTAAACGTGCACTCGCAAAACCCACCGGCAAGCCCCTTAACAAATTAGCCAAGCGGGGCCAGCGCGTAGCGGTGGTCGTGACTGATCACACCCGCCCATGTCCAGATCGTTTAATTTTACCGTTTCTACTCGCGGAGCTCAAGGCGGCTGGCATCGAGCCTGAAGACATCACGGTCGTAGTTGGAACTGGAGTACATCGGAAAATGAAGCCTGCGGAGATGCGAGCCAAGTTCGGCAAGCTAGACGTCGAAGTGGTGAACCATAATCCCCGAGGCGATTTGGTTTATCTTGGGAAGATGCGGGCGGACGGCGAGGTGTACATCAACCGTCGAGTTGCGGAGGCTGATTTAGTCGTGGGCGTTGGTCTGGTCGAGCCCCATCAGTACGCTGGGTGGAGCGGAGGGCGGAAGCTGGTTGGGGTTGGGGTCGCGGGAGAGCGCACGATATCGCACACCCATCAGCCCCGATTCATCGACCACCCTCGAGCGCGGCCCGGTAATCTGATCGGGAATCCGTTTCATCGCGAGCTCCTCGAGATGGCCGGAAAGACGAACCTAAAATTCACGGTAAACGTGGTGCTCAATGCGAAGCAGGAGCTCGTGCGGTGCTTCGCTGGAGATCCGACCCGATCGTTCGAAGAGGCGGCCAAGCTAGCGCGAAAGATATGCATCAGACCCGTGCCGGGGCGGGCGGATGTGCTCGTGCTTGGGGTAGGTTGGCCGAAGGACGTGGACCTGTACCAGGCATCTCGCGGGGTCACCTATGCTTGCGCTGGGGTCAGGCCAGTGGTCAGGCGGGGCGGGATTGTGATATTGGCCGCCGAGTGTCCAGAGGGTGTTGGGGATGTGCGGTTTGAGCGTCTGTTGAAGGGGGCTAAGACGCCGACCCAGGTCGTGGCCGAGGGGGAGCGGAGGTTCGAGCCGGGGGAGCAGCGCGCCTACATGTTGGCTCGAGTGCTTGAGTTCGCGCGCGTGGTCGTGGCCGGATCCGCGCTACCGGCCCGCGAGTTGTGCAAGCTTCACCTCGAATCGGTTCCGACCGTCGGGAGGGCGCTCGCCTACGCTTTTGGGGTACTGGGTCGGAACGCGAAGGTTTTGGTGATCCCTCACGCGCTGCTAACGGTTCCGTCTGTCGGATGATGCCGCCCGCGGAAAGGTGAAAATGCACCGGAATATTCCTCCGAGAGCTCTGGGGAAATGGTCAAAGGCTAGGCCGAAGCCCTCGAGGCTGGCGCTTGAGGTTGGCAAGTGGCTCAAGCTTTGCGTCCTCGAGCCCTTCGAGTGGGCGCTCGTGAGGCTCAGGCTCGAGTACCGCAAGCGCGGGCGGTGCGGGGCCTGTCCCGTGAGGGGGTACTGCAGGCGGACAAAAAAATTTGAAGATT
>CAZCRN010000087.1:0-2376 GCA_964501125.1 Hadarchaeota archaeon (SeqCode)
GAGCGATCATCAAAAGGGCGGCTTGAAAACTCCTTATGTCATCTATCTGCTCTTTCGCGTATTCCTCAGCATCAACAGGTTGGAACCCAGCGCTCCATGCATTATCGCGTCTCCTCGACAGGTGTGGGATTTTCCATGTCAAAGTTATTTCAAGTGTTTGGCCGGGCTCAAGCCCAGAGATCTCGCATGTGGGGTCCTTCACGTCCCAACCTAGGGGAGCGTACGCACTCCGTAGGCTTTCGATAAAGGTTCGCTCCGCATTTTCATACCCTCGCATCGGAATACCCCGGAAAGTCCCGCCCCTGATAGTTACCCTTATAAAATCCGCGAGGTCCGAGGGAGGGATCCGTGTGGTGGATTCACAGCTGGCGTTTCCATTTTCGTCGATGCTAAAAGTCGTATATTCTAGTACTTGGAGAATTGGCGGTTCCTCGGAGGGTAATAGCACGAAGTAAGTGATAGATAAAGAAGCAACTAGGGCAACCGTTGCCATGATCACGGCAATTTTTTTCTTAACCACCAGCTCGCCTCTGTTATATTCTCATCGCTTCAGTAAAAGACTTATTCAACAATTTTCAGCGTGATCTCATTCCCGCGGTGATCGTACGCCCGCCAAGAGTCCTTGCCGTAAGGAGTGGCGACTATCAGGTGTACGCGTCCGAACTTCGCGAAGAGTCTCAAGTCGCCCTCGGATGGTGTCAGGCTAGGTGACGGGTGGCTATGCACGGAGCCGCAAGCGCTGGGGTCTATTGGGAGCATGTGCAAGCACAGCAAGGCGGACTCCTCCGATGCAAGCGTCCCGGGCAGAAAAAGCACCTCTTGGATCACTCCCTCCTTCGCGCGAAGCACCGCTGCGAACTCGCGGGGGTGGCTCGAGCGCGAGGCCCCTAAAATCAGATCGAGTGCCTCTCGATTGATTCCCCAAATTGCCCCTTTCAATCCAAACACCTATGCACGGCCGTGAACTCATCCCTTTTCTAAAGACCCCCTCACCTCTTGGGTGGCATCCACCATCGCCCGGAGCTTACCTATGGCCTCCTCGCGTGTTCGCGTCTTTAGTCCGCAGTCCGGGTCGATCCAGAGCTGCTCGGGCCGCAGGACTTCAAGCGCCCGGTCGATGCGCCCCTTCACGACCTCCGCGGTTTCGACCACGTGCGAGTGAACGTCCACCACACCAAACGAGAGGTCCTTGGTGAAAGGGTGCTCGCGGAACAGCTCGACCAGATCCAGCTCGGAGTTCGACATCTCGAGGTCGAAGTTGTTTACCGGAAGTTCCAGCATTCCCGGATAAATGAACTCGAAAGCCCCGTAGCAGATGTGGTTGATGAAATACGCATCGACGCCTTCCGTGACTATCTTCATCGCCTCAATCGCGAACTCTGGCAGCTCGGCCGGCCTAGTGGAGATCGCCGGTTCGTCTACTTGGATTATCTTCGCCCCGGCCTTCGCGAGCGCCTTGACCTCCTCGTGTAAGGCTCGCGCGAGGTCGAGACATGCTTCCCGGCGGCTTGGGTAGTATTCGTTGAAGGACCAGTCCATCATGGTGTAGGGGCCAGTTATCATCCCCTTAACTGGTTTTTCCGTTAGCCCTTGGGTAAACTTCCACCACTCGACCGTGATCGGGCCTTGCCAACGGATCTCGCCGACGATGATCGGCTTTCTGTAATAGCGATTCCCATACGAACGCACGAGCCCGCTGATCTTGAACCCCGTGAGGTTCCGGGCGAAGTATGTCGCCATGTCTCCGCGGTACATCTCCCCGTCTACCAGCACATCGAGGCCGATTTCCTCCTGGGTCCGAATCCAATCGCGTGTGGCCTGCTCCTCGAGAGGTCGGAGCTCCTCGGCTTTCAACTTCCCTGCCACGAATTTCCGGCGCGCCTCCAAAAGCTCGGGCGGCTTCGGGAAGCTCCCTACTGTAGTCGTTGGGAGTAGGGGGAGATCGAGTCCAAGTCTCTTGAGTTTCTCGCGCATCAAATCAACTCCTTTGCTTTCCTCGCAATCGCCGCCATGTTTTGCAACTTCTTGAATGCGAGCTCCCGCGGCAAGTATTCGCCGAGCCCGCATGAGGGATTGAGATAAACTCGCTCGCTCCCGACGGTGGGCAAGATTTTCTTCAGCGTCGCCAGCACCTCGGACTCGCTTTCTAGCCTCGTGTTCCTTCCATCTACGAGCCCAAGCCCGAGGTCCTTTTCGCAGCCAAAGCGGACGATCACATCCGGTAGCCGCGGGCTATAGGTGAAGTCGAATCCCAGGACATCCACCGGTAACTTGAAGTGCAATTTCCTGTAGAGGGGTGCGGCATCCCCGAAGTAGGTGTAGAGAGCGAGCTTCGATTCCCCTTTGGCGGAGGCTATCTCCTCGAGGGCGCTTTGG
>CAZCRN010000087.1:2386-3826 GCA_964501125.1 Hadarchaeota archaeon (SeqCode)
GTTCGGATTTTGCAGGATCGCGGGCTCGTCGATCTGGATCAGCCCCGCCCCGGCCTTAGCTAGCTCGCCGACTTCCTGCGCTATCGCCTTTGCGAATTCCCGCACGAGGGTCGACAGTCCGGCCTTACGGCGATCGATCGAGTGCTTGGCGAGTGTGTAGGGCCCAGTCACCACCGGTTTCACGGGTGCCTTTGAGACCCCCTTCGCAAACTCGAACTCACGCTTGACTATCGGCTTTCGCCATCCCACTTCGGCAATGACCACGGGCTGACGGAAGTAAAAGTTGGTATCAAAAAATCGGAGTAATCCACCTATCTTGCACCCATCGAGCCCACGGGCGAAGTGTGAGATTGGATCGTACCAGCGAACCTGCCCGTCTGTTACCAAGTCGAGCCCCGCGCGAACTTGCTCCTCGATGACCTCTCGCGTTACCTCATCTTGTACACGCTCGAACTCTTCATCGCTGAGTTCCTTCCGCTCCCACTTGGCGTAGGCCTGACGGTGCCGCTGTTGTTCGGGTGCGTCCCCAATGCGCGGATAACTCCCAGTGCTGGCCGTTAGAAGCTCCATCTACTCCCTCTGAGGACAAAGATGTTAACACAAATATAATAGTGCGCTAAATGCTATCTGTTAAATTTGGCGCGAATTTGGGGGCCGACCGATGGGAAAAGGCAGCGGTTTTGGAAAGGTGATTTTGTTCAACGAGCATTTCGTCGTTTATGGTATTCCAGCAATCGTCTCTGCGATAGACAAATCAACCACAGCTATTGTCGAACCATTCGAGGGTAAGGGCTGGGCCCTGGACGATCGAAGACCGGCCACCCCCGGGTATAAGGAGGAAAAGCTCGAGCAACAGAAGGACTCGACCGAAAGGATACTGAAGGCCGCTGGAATTGACCCCACACGAAATCCGATCAAGATCACCTTAAGTGGAGACCTGGTCGCGGCGAGCGGGATAGGGGCGAGCGCCGCCTCCTGCGTGGCGATCGCGAGGGCAGTATCGGACGAGTTTAACTTGGGATTTTCGGACGAGCGGATAAACGAGATAGCCTACGAGGGCGAGCGGGGGTATCACGGGACCCCCTCAGGGATCGACAACACCGCGGCGACCTATGGTGGACTCATTTGGTACGTGCGAGGAACACCACCTACGTTCGAGCGCATCGAGCTCAAAGAGCCAGTCGAGATCGTGATGGGAAATACTGGGATAGTCGCAAACACGGCTGCTGCGGTTGCAGGAGTTCGTGAGCGCAAGGAGAAGTACCCCAAAAAATACGAGGAGCTCTTTGAAGCGGCTGAAAAACTTGTCCGCGAAGCTAGGCGAGCGCTCGAGGGGTTCGACCTGAAGCGCGTCGGAGAGCTTATGGACGAGAACCACAAGTTGCTGCAAGCGATCGAGGTCTCATGCAAGGAGCTCGATTTCTTGGTTGAGCTGGCAAG
>CAZCRN010000088.1:0-3776 GCA_964501125.1 Hadarchaeota archaeon (SeqCode)
TTGCGGAACTCGGCGGGAAACTGAAGCTGCGCGTAACTTCCAAGGGCGCGCCCTTTGTTACGGACGATGGCAATTATATCATTGATGTGAAATTCGAATCTATCCCCCATCCTGCTAAACTTGAGGCAGCGATCAATCAAGTGCCAGGTGTTATTGAGAACGGTTTATTTGTCGATGTAGCAGATATCGTGCTAGTTGGGTACGAGCGGGGTTGCAAGGTCCTGCGATCGAAGAGAGATTTTACAGCTTTCATGCACAAATTTTAGAGAAGGATTAAAATTGAAGAGTATCAAATCTTTTACTGAGCCGGGGTAGCTCAGTGGTAGTAGCGCCAGACTCATAGCCTTTATGCGGGCCGTGAGTGCTGACTTGCTGGATGATGGGAAATCTGGAGGTCGTGGGTTCGATACCCACCCCCGGCATCACAATTTCTTTGGTATCAACTTCAGCGTAACACATGCGGCGATCAATGCAATCAAGGCACAAAGAACATAAGGTGCGCCGCCCCCAGCGATGTCTGCAGCAACGCCACCAACGCCCGGGAGGGTACCCCAACCTATCATCGCGGCTGCATTCATGACGCCGAGCGCATATCCACGATTCAGTACCCCGCCTATTTTGGATGTCATGCTCATCACGGTTGGGTAAATAGCACCTTTCATTACCCCCAAGAAAGATATCGCTATGGCAAGACCAACGAACCCCCCGACCGTTGCTACGCCCACACATGCAGCCGAAACGCCCAATAGCGCCCATAAAATCACAGGCTGATAACCAACCCGATCGGATAGGGCACCAAAAGGTAAGAAAAGCACCATACGAACTGCTGTGAAAAGCATCAAGAGTAATCCGATCTGTCCGACCGTTAGCCCGAGCCCAAAGGCGTATGCGGGAAATAGCGTGAAGATAACTGAGACTATTCCAACGTAGATAAATCCAACAAAGCAAGCCGGGTCCAGACCCTTACGCGGGCCGTGCTCGGATAGATGTGCGAATCTTGCCGGGGGTTTCGGCAGAGGCGTAGTGAGCAATACAATAACAGCAGCTAGGGCAACCAGGGCACCGATCACGAAAGTCCAAGAGGCACCGGTTGCAACGTATAAGAAGCCGCCCAAAAGCGGCCCTGCGGTAAAGCCAGCACTCCAGGAGATGCCGTAAGCGCCCATCGCGCGTCCGCGGGTCTCCGGTCGTGATAGATCAGCAACCGCAGCCTGTGCGCCAACCCAGATAGGGGCTTCCGCGGCACCGGCAATGAAACGAATTGCCAAGACCTGCCATACCGAGCGGGTGAGTGCAAACAGCGCGAACATGAAAGCCAGCGAGAGTAAACCGATTCCAAATAACGGCTTTCGACCGTGGCGATCCATCCAACGTCCAACTGGCACGGAAAGTCCAGCATTTAGCACACAATACGCAACGCCGAGCAAACCGATTTCAGTGTAGCTTGCATCGAGTTCCACGCGAGCGTAGATCGGCAGGGCTAGACCAACGATGCTCATGCTGAGCGATATGATGAACATGCACAAGAGCAGGCGACGCATGTGCGAGGGTTTTGGAAGGAACGCTAAATAAATGTCGCAACATTTAAAGTTCGCGAGGGTAAGTTTGCCCGGTGCATTGGTGCTTGAGACCCCATTGGTAATTGTAAATTTCAAGACATACGAAAGTGCATCAGGCGAGCGCGCCACAAGGCTTGCAAAAATTATTGCGGAGGTCGCCACCCAGCGTGGAGTAAATGTTGCGGTTGCCCCCCAGCACTTTGACCTCTACCGTGTGGCCAGTCAGGTTGATGTCCCCGTGCTCGCGCAGCATGTCGATCCTATTACAGCGGGTAAGCACACGGGGTGGGCACTGCCAGAGTCTGCAAAAGAGGCTGGAGCTGTGGGTTCATTGGTTAACCACTCGGAGCATCCGTTGCAGCTCTCCGAGATCGAGCGAGTGGTGCAGCGCCTGAAGGAGCTAGGACTCGTGAGCGTTGTCTGCGCGAAGGACCCCGAGGTATGCAGGCAAGTCGCAGCACTGGGGCCCGATATGGTTGCAGTTGAGCCCCCAGAGCTTATCGGGACCGGACGAGCGGTCTCGAAGGTCAAACCCGAAGTAGTGAGTGGGGCCGCCAAAAGCGTGTGCGAGGTCAGCCCCAAGGTGCGGGTGATTTGTGGTGCTGGCATCACGAGCGGAGAGGATGTTTTTACTGCATTGCGGCTCGGTGCAGAGGGTGTGCTCATCGCCTCGAGCGTGGTCCAAGCTCCAAACCACAAAGCGGCAATGCTTGATATCGTGGATGGCGTGGTTAAGGCGTCTAAGAGCTCCGTGCCGCTCGCGTCCTCTGCCTGATCGCGCCCCCTGTGGCCCGCACCCCGTCGGTGAGAGATTTCCGGAAGAGTTTCGGCTTCAACTTAACTTAATTCGTAGAGGATGATGCCCCTCGGCTCAGGCGCGCCGTTCAGGCCTTGGGGGCGAGCTTCTCCTTAATGAACCCCTCAATGTACTCCTCCGCCACACTCAGGAAATCGCTGAACTTCCTCTTATCGAGACCGTATTCCTTCATCCGTCTTCTTATCTCGCTTCTCGCTCTCCGCCGTGTCTTCTCCCTAAACTCGGCGATCTCTCGCTTGTTCCAAGTTCTCCTCTCCGCAACTCTAGACGCCATTTCTATATAGAGCCCGACTTCCCTTTCCACGAGTTCTTGACCGGGGTAAAGGGCAGCATGCGCGGCGGAGTTGCCAACGAGATTTGCCATCTCTGCGAGGTCCATCTTCCTGCTCACACGCTCGCCCCTACCTTCGATCTCCAGAACAAGTCCGACTCGTTTTGCCCCAGCTGTCCGAGTTTCCTCCTCACCTCTTCGAGTTTCTCCTTTGTTGTCTCCATCAGGCCTTCTACATGTCTCCTGTTTATTTTTCTAGGTGAAACCGGATCCATCCTCACCGCCGAGAGGAGATCTCCGTCGACGAGTTTCTCGATTTCTTTTTTCACATTTTCGAAGTCATAGTCTAACTCAATCGCGTGGTTCAGCATCAGCACGATTTTTAAAGCGATGAGACAGTAACTCGCCTCCCTAGGCGAGCCCTTCCCTTTGCCCGCCATCTCCAAGTAATTCTCTGCCGTGCGCAGGGTCTCGAAGTATCCCAGTTTTGCCGTCGGTGGGAGTGCTCCAAACAAATCTGCCTCATCTAGGATGATCGCTTCGTTCAACCAAAATTTTGAATGTGGTTCGATCACGAGAAACATCCGATACGATTCCACCGAGCAAACGATTAGATGCAACCTGATTCCCAACTTTTGCTCCAGCTCTCGTGCGAACATGTTTTTTTCCTCGGAGTTAGGCAACGTCTCGAGGACAAGCAAGATATCGTAATCGCTGAACCTATCGATGTCGCCCCTGACCTGTGAACCATATAATACAAGCATTTTCAAATCCGGGTATTTCCTGTATATCTCTAGCGCCAGCCGATGTAATTTCGGATTCTTTGTTCTGAGTTTCTGGAGTCTGAAAAAGTTTTCTGGTCTGACTAAGCGATACTTTCCTCTCCCCAGCTGAAGGAGTCGGCCAGTACTTTTCAGCCTAGAAACGATGACTTTTGCCGATGCTGGCGTGGCTCGCAGTACTCTTCGGACATCCGATAGCGTAAACGCCGAGCTTGAAAACTCCGTACATAGTTTTAGATAAGGTTTCATTTTAACCCCAAAATTATATCCTCCCATCCGTTTATAAAGTTAACATTTTTATTAACTTATCTCATTATCTCGGCTTTCATCGAAACGGACTTAAAAAC
>CAZCRN010000089.1:0-3773 GCA_964501125.1 Hadarchaeota archaeon (SeqCode)
AACTCTTTTATTCTTTCGTGTTGGATATATCATCCAACGAGGTTGAAATTTGCTCCAAGAGACGACGTTCACTCTGGCTCTGTTTGCATTGAGTCTATCGCTCCTAGCGCTATTCAGCACGTTAGAAAAGGGAAAAATCACATCGATGCGGTTAAGGATATCGGAAAAAATATGGGGTGGCAGGACCCCCGAGGAAGTTCTGTCTAAACGGTACAAGTTATTCGTTTTCCTGGGGATTTTTCTTATAGGCATGTTTGCGGTGTACCGTTATTTCATTGGTATATATTTTCTTCCGAATTTTGAATGGATAATCCCAGTTCTTGTCGTCACAGGCTCCTTCTCGCTTTACTGCGGCCAGTCCAAATTTTGGCGATTAGTTACCAGATATTTTGGAGCCTTGGCGGTGATTAGTGCGTTTATCGTGTGGTTTATCATGTTTGGGATTCTGCCTATTCACGCTTTCGTGTGGTCAGGTTTTGTCTTTGCTTGGCTACTTGGCACGAGAAACAAGCTCTCCTTGTTCGACAAGTTTAAGACCTTGGTATGGCGTACGACGCTTACTGCCGCGATTGCGATACTCCTATTCGATTTCTGGACCGGGATAATCGGCTTCCCGCTCACCACAGGTGTATCGCTATGGGTAGCTTTCATCGGCCAGATACCATTTACACTCTACCACCTCACTTCGTTGGTCTTCGTCCCCCCTTTGGTTGGGCTTGCCAAGCTGCTTGTGAAGGTCAAAGTTCCCGTTCCGGTGGCAGTTCCGGTAGGGGGCAGGGTTAGAGTTCGGGAGCGCATCGGATGAAGGAGGTGATTAGTTGAAAGAAAGTGCTCAAGCAACACTTGCAATAGCGCTCATCATTGCTCTTTGCTCGGCAGGAGTCGCAGCTTACGCTACTTACCAGCTCGGTAATTTGGAGGCACGCGTAGAGGAACTTGAAGGGATGTTAGTAGTTGCTATGGTAACAATTGACAATGGGACTGAAAATAGAACGGAATCTGTGCACTTAACTAAGGGTGCTACCGCCTTGGATGCCTTGGAAAGAATTGCGGCGGTTGAAACGAGGTATTACGCGGGAATCGGATATTACATCGTATCCATCGATGGGCTTAGTGAGGATCCGGGGGCGAACAAATACTGGATGTGGTACATCTGGAACAATGATCAAGCAGCTTGGGAGTTAGTGCCGGTAGGTGCTGGAGGATATAAGCTGAAGGATGGGGACAGCATCAAATTTAGTTACGAAGTTGTGGTGTGGTAGTCATCCCATCAGCGACTTTGCGGCGGCTTTCGCGCCCTCCTCGGCCCTCACCGCATCCCGCGCGGTCCCGATCACGATAACGTCCTCCTCGCGGGGCTTGAGGGCCTTCGTGAGCGTACTGCTCAGCTCCTCCTTGATCTCTAGAAAGCCATCCGGAAATCGAAGCTTGCCACCCTTGAATACGAGAACCGTAGCTCCATTGGCCCCCACTTTTATCGCCTCGTCCCTCTGTTCGATGCCGCGCTTAACCTTGCTAGCTGCTCCTTTAACTATGGTGGCAACGTCGACATCGCTGACGGTTAAGCTGCCAGCATCTATCTGGACATACTCGAAGAGCTTCTCTTGAAGTCTGCGCTTACCCTTTGCCGTTATGGCATGTCCGGCTCTGGAAGATACGATGAGCCCTTGTCTCTTTAGGCGATCGAGAATCGTGCGCATGCTGCCCTCGCCGACTCCGAGCTCGTTGGCAAGTTCTTTACGCCCTCGCGGCCCTCTTTCGGCGATGAGCCGAAGTGCTTTGGAGACCTGAGCTTCCGCAAATCGGGGTAGGGGACCGATGGCGGGCATAACCTTTTGAGCCCCCTAGCGCGCTTTGAGCAACGACCGTGGAAAATCAGTAAGCTTCATTATCGGTCGCGCTACTTTTGCCCCATGTTTCCATTTATAGTAGAGCATGTACAAAAGCATCGAACCCACGACGATTCTCCTCTGCTTATCGAGGCCCCAGAGTTTTATGTTGCGTCTCCAGCATGTCGCGAAGAAATCCCAGTGCAGATCCGTTAGATGGCGCAAATCTGCTTGCCTCGCACGGCTCAACAGACATTCCTCCTCAGACGTGAAAAATAGCGGAACGTAAAACAATTTCGCCCCATTCAACTTATCTATGAGCTCCATCGTTGCGAGCGTGTCTCTTTCCTCCTCGCCGGGCAGACCGACGACAAGCGTCGCCAATGGGTAGATATCGTTATCGTTGAGGATGCCGGTTGCCTGGATGACTATTTCACACCACTCTTTCGCTTCGTACGGCAGCGGCTTACCCCGCATGTATTTCTCAATCAATCTCGTGCTTCCCGTTTCTATGCCGACTTCAACCGAAGCCACCCTTTTTCCGTTGTAGTTCCATCTGCCCTTCTCCACGAGCGTCGGCGCGATATCCTCAATAATTTTCGGATCGTATGCAACTGGGGGGAGAGCGGCATGTGCAGGCTGCAAGTACTCAACGTTCGGTATTTTACTAACTGTCTCTATCAACTCAACGATAGCTTGTCTGTTAGGAACAAATCGCTCGCTACATTTATAGAGAAACATGTCATCTGTTTGTAGCACGATCATTCTCGAACCCGCCCGCGCGTTGAGTTCTGCCTCCTTTTTAATTTTTTCTAGGGGAAACGAATATCTTGTCCGCATCGTTGGCGAACAGAACTGACATCCCTTGCCGCAACCCCTGGTTATCTCGACCACGCCAAATAGCGCCGGCTTTTCTATCGTCGGGATTTCCTCTAGCTTCGGCTTCTCCGTTTCGATGACCTTTAGCAGTGATTCACCATTCATTGCTTTTCTGAACACTTCCAGCGCGGAGCGGTCACCCTCTCCGATCATCACCGTATTTATCCCATACTTCTCCTGCATGTTTCCCCTGACGATCTGCCAAGCGCCGGAGCCCCCCACTATAATTTTTGGCTTATATCTTTTCCAAATGCGGTGCTTCATCAAATTTCTAAACTCAGCAGCCGCGATGGGTTCACCGCCAAAACCCACCAACGAAGTGTAAGTTCGGCTGACAAATCCAATGCCCAATGGATCCATCGTCGAGATTCCAACCGCCTTTGTCTCTGGGCCCACAAATTTGCTGAGGTTATGGGGGGTGCAGGTTACAACGTTATTTTCCCCAAATTCCTCAATCAATAGTGCCTCTATTTTCCTTAATCCATAAGGGGCGAAGCGAGCGCTACCATCATCATTATCAGGTGTTATCGGGTACCAGAATTTCCTCAAGAGTTTTATTGGGATTATTTTTGTCGGAAAGCCCCCTGTAAACGCGATGAAGGGATTCAAATTAAAATCACTCATCTCTATTACAGAGGCGGTCAGTACTATAGGCACGCCACTATTATGTTGTTCATCCGCGTTAGCCGAAACATTTCGGTTTAATAATCTGCCAAGCGGTATGAAACTACTGCCCCAGACCAAATGCCAGCCTCCACGGACACAGTATTTGATCAAGTATCTTAAAGTTTCCCGAAATTTGCAGACAATCTACTTTGTCTCGTTAATTGGGAGCTGCCCCTGAAGGCCGCAGGTACTTGGCTATGAGCTTCGGGTCGATGCGCTTGAGCTCAGCCTCGGGCAGCGCGCTCAGGAGCTCCCAACCCAGGTTCAGAGTGGCCTCGATCGAGCGATCCTCATCTCTGCGCTGATTGACGAACTCCCGCTCGAACCTATCCGCAAAGCTAAGGTAACGGCGGTCCCGATCGGTAAGCGCTTCCTCGCCTACTACTGCGACGAGGGCGC
>CAZCRN010000090.1:0-3768 GCA_964501125.1 Hadarchaeota archaeon (SeqCode)
CGCACTCAAACACCGCCACCAACATTCGTATTTGTGCTTTAAACACCCTTCTGGCAATGGATTTAAAGGTTTGACCTGAAGGGCTTTTGGTGAAATGCGGGCGAGCGTGATATTTCCAGCCAGAAACGAAGCGAGCACTATCGTCAAGGCAGTGCGGGCGGGCCAAGGGGCCAAGTTGGTGGACGAGGTCATCGTCGCCGATTGTCACTCAACCGATGATACGGCCAAGCTGGCTCTAGATGCCGGGGCAAAGGTCGTAGAATTGCCAAAGGAGGTCAGCTCGGGCAAAGGGGCTGCGATGAGGCGCGGTCTTGAAGCGGCATCAAACGACATAATCGTTTTTTTCGATGCTGACATCCTCAACATCGAGCCAGCGATGATCCAAAAGCTGGCTGAGCCTGTGGCCCGGGGAGAAGCGGATTTCGTCAAAGCCATTTTCGACCGCAAGGGGGGGAGGGTCACCAATTTGGTTGCCAAGCCCCTTTTGCGGATGTTTTTCCCCGAAGCCGCTAATTTTTCGCAACCTTTAAGCGGCGGGATTGCGGGTAAGCGCGAGCTATTCGAGCGAATGGGGTTCGAGGAAGGCTGGGGCATCGATGTCGGAATTTTGCTGGATGCGATCAAACTCGATGCGCGAATCAGAGAGGTCCACATCGGTTTTATAGATGATATACTGTGGTCTCTGCCTGAGCTGAGAGAGATGGCCTACCAAGTCGCCGAAGCGATTCTCAAGAGGGCTAAAGCCGAGGGCAGGTTAGAGCATCTGTGAAGTGGTGGGACCGCCGGGATTTGAACCCGAGTCTCCAGCACCCCAAGCTGGGAGGCTAGACCAAGCTACCCCACGGTCCCAATCAGGTTTGTGTATAATTGGACATTAATTTACTCTCTATCGTTCGAGAGGGAATCCAGGTTCAAGGAGGGCTGGCTCGAAGGTGATTTCTTCCTTCCTTCTTAGACCGAGCACACCGACGAGGCTCAATATGCCTCCCATCAAACATAGATAGAGACCGTAACCGTAACCTGCAGTCCCAGTTACAGTCATGCCCCATAGGGTCTCAGTACGGGTGCCTGTCTCGATGTCTGAGAAGCCCCAAGCCGCGCCGATTATTACTAACATTCCGCCTATTGCAAATAGAACACTAAGTTTCCGCAGTCCTGGTAGTGCCCCCAAAGCACCTATCAACGCCAAGATGCCGCCGGCTAATGCGATGTACGGGTAACTCTCGCTCTCCCCAGTCGGCATTGTTAATTCCCTGGTCTCTTCTTGAATGGTCATCGATGCCCTGAGCTCCCCCTTTGCTATGTTCCATCCAGTCATGCTCGTTGAGAATGAAGCCTCACCCACCATAGGTATCGTGGCCGAAGCGCTTGCTGTCACCCAGGGGGTGAAAACTCCTGCTATTGCGAGGATGCTGCCGATGAACCCAATAACCACTACGCCTTTACCCATTTTTTTCACTGCCTCTATTTCAGACCCATTTTTGCTGTTATCTGCGCCATTTCGACCCCTTTACCGTTTGAACTTCATGATCTCGGCCGTGAAATCGGTGCTTGTCAGCAGCATTCGACGGCAGCAGTAGCGCTTAACACCTAAGTCATCGAGCACGCGCTTTGGATCCTCGCCTTTAGTGGTCCGCTTCTCAAACTCCGCGTACTTATCGCCGAGCAACTTACCGCACGTAAAACAACGAACCGGCTTCATCAAACCCATCACCTGTACGACTTCTGATACCGCGCCCGAGCTCCCGGACCACCGGCTTTCTTTGGGAGCTTGTAACGAACGTCCGATTTCACCATCGCTAAATCGTATCCCTTGAACTGCTCGCGTAACTTCGGATCGCCTGACCACTCCAAGAGCCCGCGGACTATCGCCGTCCGCACAGCATCGGCCTGGCCCATATTCCCTCCACCCGAAACATTCACATAAATGTCGACTTTTTTTGCGAGCTCTGGCACTAGCTCTAATGGCTCTGAAATCCTCAGCCGTGCGAGTTCAGGTTGATAAATCTCAAGGGCTTGTTCATTTATGTAAACACGGCCCCTTCCATCACGAACTACCGCGCGTGCAACCGCTGCCTTTCGCTTCCCAACCGCGTGGACGATTTTCATACCAACACCTAAAACTTGGCGCCTAGATGTTTGCTGAGTTCGCGTAGACTTATAAAGCGTCGGGTGCCGAGACGGCTGAGGTGCGCCTGAGGTAAGGTCTGAAGCTTCTTACCAGCGAACTCAGCCGGCACGCCTATGTACGCCCTCAAACGACGATAGGCCTCACGTCCGCGTGATTTGTCAAATGGTAACATGCCACGAACGGTGCGTCTGACTAGAGCATCCGGACGTCGCGGGTGGAATGGTCCCTTGCGCGGATTCACGAGGCTCCGAATTTTAAGTCGTGCGTGATGGAGGCTAAAGGTCGCTTTGCGCCTACCTGAGATTACCGATTTCTCGGCATTCACGATGACCACGTGCTCCCCCTCGAGTAAGCGCTTTGCGACAAAACTCGCCATTCGACCCAATACCAAGTCGGTTGCGTCGATGATCATAAAAATCACTCCATCAAAATGATACCCTTACCTTTTGGGTTTTGCTCGAGTAACTGTTGAATGGTCATGACCTTTCCGCCTGCTCCGATTATCTTGCGGCGAGCTGCTTGAGAGAATTTGAAAGCCGCTACCGAAATCGGGTGATTCAGTTTGCCAGCTGCCAAAACTTTTCCGGGCACGACGATAACACTGCCCTCCTCGGTATATCGATTGATGCGGCTGAGGTTAATCTCGGGTCGGGCTCTGCGGGGCTGGACGAGCCGCTCCGCTAGGTCCTGCCACAGCGCGGACCGCTGCTCCTTTGCCTTCGCACGCAGCTGGCGAACCAGCCTTCGCAGCACCGGATTTGTTGGACCTGTGGGTTTTGGCATCCTTCCGCCTTCGTATCGACACAGTTCTCTATCGTGTTATAACGACTTATCATTTAAGTTGCGTTCAAAAACTGATGCGGGGCGGAGCATTGGATTTCAATTCAAACCTACAGAACACTTCATCGTGTCGTCATGTTTCTCCTTTAAAAAGGACCTCCACCCAAAGACTCGGTGGGAAAATAACGGTAGAAGAAGACCTTCGCATATTGCCAAAACGTTACAAACGGTGCCTCGATGATCTTCACGATTCTCTAAATACGATTATTCAAATTCTCTCTAAAGTTAAGGACAAAACATGGAGAAGGAAACTAGCCGGGATCTGCGTGCTAACTTTGGGAATGTTGGAATTTCCCGAAACTAGCCTGCAAGACATCACGGAAGGAGAGGAAAACTACATCGGCTAGCACTGATTTGGCCTCCTGTCTTATGAAATTATAAAACAACGTGAGAAATGGAGAGTCCATAAGAATCCATACCCGTGAGAAAATACGCCTACCTTTAGACCCACGCTTGGAGATCGCTTGGATTGCTAGCCAAGATCAAAAGCAGACTGAAACTAGCGGTTGAAGCAAAAACTTATGTTCTTTCCTCCGCGAACTCCACCATTTTATCCATACTTTTCATAAATTCCCTAACGATTTCCGTGAAATATGCCATCAGTTCTCTAGGATTCATTTTGTTTTGGACTCCTATTTCTGTCAGTTTACAGAGCGGCGTTACAAATGCTGCAAACTCATATGGAAACTCGGCATACTCCAACCGGGCTCTCTTTTTCATTGCCTCACCTCCCTTCTTGATTGAATTCCCCCATCATGAGTAAACCAAGTAGTTTTTGAGTTCTTCTCTCAGCTCTT
>CAZCRN010000091.1:0-3740 GCA_964501125.1 Hadarchaeota archaeon (SeqCode)
AAAACCAACCTACCATGTCTCCGTGTGAAGATATGTTAGGTTATTGGAACCAGGTCGCGGATGAGAAAGTACTGGCGCATCTGTTCGGCGTGTGGACGAAGATTCAAATCGTACGATCCTCTCGACACGCTGTGCGATCGATGCGTGGTGTTTCTGCCAAAGAAGCGCGTGATCGAGGCAGTTCGGGAAGTGGCGCGCGAGGCTGGACTGGAGCATGAGGTGTTTTAGGTGATCAGAAGCCCCCGCCACAAAGGGATGGTCCTCGATGCGATCCTCGGGGTCCTGGCCGAGAGCCCACGGCCGCTCTTAACGACGGAAATTACCCACCGACTCGAGCAGCGCTTCGCCTATCGGATATTCAGGAATGGATTTTCCCCAGAGCGCGTGCAGAACTACCTGAGGCAACTCTGGCACAAGCGAAGGGTGCTAAGGCTCGGAGAAGGTTCCCCTTACCGATGGCGCAGAGCGCTTGGTCCAATGGTTTCCCTGAGCCAAGAGAGCAAGCGGATGGAGCTATATCGCCGCGGCCTGAACGATACCGAGATCGCAAAGCGCTGTGGAGTTTCGCCTAGGACGATAGGATATTGGCGCGAGAGCCGAGGGCTGCGGCCCAACCCCATTACCAAATTGAAGCTACCAAAAGCGGAGGAGAGCAAGAGGCTGCGTCTTTATCACGAGGGGCTATCCGATGCCGAGATCGCAAAGCGCTGTGGCGTTGCGGAGAGGACGATAGGATATTGGCGACACGTAAGAGGCCTCAGAGCAAACCGCCCCCCACGCACCCCCAGGCAGAGTTGGCCGCGCCTAGTAACGGAGAAGCTGGAGATGGCGAGAATCGAACCAGCCAAGCTGAGCATCCATGAAATTCGGGCCATTTTGAACAGACCGCTGGAAACGGCTGCGGTTGAGAGTGGGGAGGCGTGATCGGAATCGAGATTCTTTCGGCAGGGCGGGCAACCCGCTGGTCGCGAACTATCGAAATGGGATACACCTGCCCCCTCCGCGGCCAGCGGGCCAATAAACCTTCGCTACTAGCTAGTGCGACCTCACGCCCGACCACCGGATCCACCAGCGGCCTGTTGATAGCTCTAGGCGGCCCAAAAAGCGGCTATTACTTTCAGTCACTTCTCTCTGGCCCCGCCTTATAACCCACTTCAACTCAAGAAAATGATGACGCAACGATTTCGATTCAAGAGCAAGCCAGGGGATCGAATGGAACTGAACCTGTACGATCGGAGAGGTCCGCTACTCCCACGGCGTTACTCATCGGGAAAAACGCAAGTCGGTCTGATAGAGGAGATACTCGAGGCATTTCAATCAAGCGACATCGTTTTCCTCAAAGGAACGGTCGGGAGCGGGAAATCCGTTATCGGACTCAGAACCATCCTCGAGTTCGGGCGCGGGGTTGTCTCGGTTCCCACGAAGGTGCTCTCGGATCAGTACGCCGCGAGCTACGAGCGCGACAAATACTTCGTAAAGGGCGACGGGTCAAGGGCCAGAATAGGGATACTTAAGGGGCGCGGGAACTTCAAGTGTCCGTACATGTTAAACAAAAAGAAAAGGGATGTTTCATGCGCAAGCAGCGTTCTCCCGTGCACGAAGCCATTGAATCGGGATGCCGGGGAGCGCAGAATCGACGTCCTCAAGGCTTGCCCATACTGGGGCTTCATTTTCCACAGCGGCTGGCGGGACTCGGTGGATGACGCAAAGGTGGTGGAGTACGGGGGGATATCGGGTGACTGGATCTGGTGCATGAGAGGGGGTTGTCCGTACTGGAAACAGTTTCAGGCGTACGTGCGTTCAGATGCGATTGTGATGAACTCCGCAAAGTGGTCGGCCGAGGTTTGCATAGGGAGGCTGCCCAAGGTGCCAATCACGATTGTGGATGAGGCTGATTACTGGCTTGACGAGCTCGCAATCGAGGTTTCGCTCACGGATAAAAAAATCAAGCACATAAGCGACAAAATCGGAGCCGAGCGTCCAGAGAGAAAGAGCGAGCTGCGAGAGTTCTGGTCGGATGCTCTCAGCGGAAAGGCGGATCCCTTAGATCTCGCTTTGTATGTAGTCAGACTGCTTGATGAGATCGACGAGACTTCTAGAAACCTTTACTGGAAGCTGAGATCTGTTCTAGAACACAAAGACTGGGCGGAGTATGAAGTCGGGGAGGGGAAGATAACCTATTTTGTTCCCGATCCAAGAATGGTCTTGCAAAGGATTCTCAACAAGGTCGGCGGCAAGTGGCTCTTGATGAGCGCGACCGCCCAAAGTCACGACGTTATGAGGGACGTTTTTGGCATCGATCCATTTTTCGTGGAAGGCGAGACCGACTTTCCAGGAACTCTAATCCAAAGGGAGCTGGGGACGGAGGAGACGGTGAACTATCGGAGGTGGAAAGACAAGGAATTCAGGCGAAGGTACTGGGGCACCCTGTCGAAAATCAAGCGCAGGACAAAGCCCATTACCTTCGTGCCGGTCCACGCTTTCAAATATCTACCTCCAGGATGGATAAAAGAAAAGTTGATGGAGGGTATTGACGAGGTGCGCGTGGGTAAATTTTTGTACACCGCCAAGATGGATCGCGGTGCCGATCTCAAGGGCATGGGTAGCGTTATTCTGCTGAAATTCCCGTTTCCCGACCGCGGGGATCCGTTGTTGAAGGGTATGGAACGCCGCCTTGGCAAAAAGGCATTCCAGCTGTATTACAGGGATCGGGCGGCCCGCGACTTCGTCCAACAAATCGGGAGAACGCTACGCTCGGATGAAGATGTGGTAGAGTTTTGGAGCCCCGATGGTATGTGCCATTCGAGGTTGCCGTTGTGGAGAGGTCTTGTGGTGTACCAAGATGAAAAAAAGAACAAAAACCTCGAGGCTAAAACGGTGAAATGAATAAGGAGGAATTGAAATGAAAGTAGAAGAGGTCAGAATGTCATCTATTCAGTTGTCTGAGGCAAATACGAGAAAAGACCTGAGTGCTGGAACTGAAGATACTGGGTTAGACGACTTGGCCCAGAGTATTAAAGAAAGGGGTCTATTAAACCCAATAACTGTCAAGAAAAACGATGATGGAACTTACAGTTTGATAGCGGGCCAACGGCGCTTTCTTGCTTGCCAAAAATTAGGGTTGAAAACTATTCCAGCGATTATTAGGGATGTAACAGACGATACAGACGCAACCATAATTTCTCTTGTAGAGAACGTTCACCGAGCGGATATGCACCCACTTGACAAAGCAAGGGCGTATCGGAAGATATATGGAAAATACAAAGATTACAACAAGATGGCAAAAGAAACGGGCGTGTCGGTTCCGACGATAAAAAAATATCTTGCTTTACTTGATCTTGCCCCATCCATCCAAGAAAAAATAACGACTGCGGAAGGTGCAGCAGGCGTTGGAACGCTATCGCTACTTGCCAAGACATTCAAACCAGAGGAACAAGAAGAGGCCTTCGAAAGAATAAGTGGATTTAAGCAATCTTTCGGAAAATCTTAACAATACCCCCACCGATTTACGTAAGTTCGGCCAGTCGCTGCTTTATTTCCGGGCTCCTCAAGATTCGTTCCAGCCTCCCTGGGTCGCTCCAGATAAGCTCCTTGATGAGCAGTCCCATGAGCTCATCCGCGATCTCGCTCGGTTCCTTGTGCGCTACTATCGCCTCTTGGGTTAGAGCCATGCCGTAGCGCGTACGGAACTTCGCCCCAAGCGGCGATTTGCTCTGGCATCTTGGGCAATCGGCCGGTTC
>CAZCRN010000092.1:0-3719 GCA_964501125.1 Hadarchaeota archaeon (SeqCode)
AGCGATTTTTGCTCGAGCTTGCGGATTTCACGATCGAGCGGGAGTTTTAGGTCAAAATGGCGCTCGAGGAGATTCGAGCAACAGCGCTGCGGTGGGCCCTAGCAAATGCAATCGAACATGCGGGTCGCGCGGACGCAAAAGCGGTCATGGGCAAGCTCATCGCGGAGCAACCTGAGTTACGATCGAAAATTAAGGACTTGGCGCAGATAGTTAAGCAGGTAGTGCAGGAGGTCAACAAACTCTCATCGGGTGAGCAGGCTGCCCGTCTGCAAGAGCTTGGGCCACCTGAAATAGCTCCACCAGAGGAAAGACGCGGTTTACCGGAGCTACCAGATATCGACAAATATCCAACAATTGTTACACGTTTTGCACCAAACCCAAATGGCCCGCTGCACATCGGTCACGTTCGAGCGGCGTTATTGAGTTATGAGTATGCACGCAGGTACAAGGGTAAGTTCATCCTGCGATTTGAGGATACCAATCCAGCGAATGCGATGTCGGATATTTACGACATGATTCGCGAGGATTTGAAGTGGCTGGGAATCAGCTGGGACGAGGAGTACGCGCAGTCGGACCGCCTTGGTATCCACTACAAATACGCGGAACAGCTTTTGGGGGCAGGCAATGCACACGTGTGCACGTGCACGGTCGAGGATTTCAGACGATTGCGTGATCGGGGAGAGCCCTGCCCGTGCCGAGACCTACCTGCGGTTGAGCATCTGAAACGTTGGCGCGCTATGCTCGCCGGCGAGTACCGCGAGGGGCAGGCGGTAGTTCGCATCAAAACAGATCTGAAACACCCGAATCCAGCCGTGCGCGACTGGCCAGCTCTACGTATCGCGACCGCCCCTCATGCACGCGTTGGCGATAAATATCGCGTGTGGCCGCTCTATAACTTTGCAGTCACCGTGGATGATCACGAGATGGGCGTGACCCACATCATACGCGGCAAAGAGCACGTGGTCAACGAGATGCGGCAGCACACCTTGCTTGACCATTTGGGATGGAAACACCCTACGGCCGTTCAGTACGGGAGGCTTACGCTTGGCGATGCTGTGCTCAGCAAGACGCGGACCATGGAGGGAATCCGAAGCGGTGAGTTCACAGGTTACGACGACCCGAGGCTGGGGACCCTCGCGGCCTTGAGACGACGTGGGATTCTACCCGAAGCCGTGCGGCGAATCATCCTCGATATTGGACCTACACCCGTGGATGCGGTTTTGAGCTGGGAGACCTTGTTCGCTCATAATCGCAAGCTCGTCGATGCGAAGGCGAACCGCTATTTCTTTGTGCCGAACCCGGTGAAACTGACTGTCCGGGGCGTTCCGGAGTTATCGGAAGCCCGCCTGCGCCTGCACCCAAGTTACCCGGATCGCGGCGAGCGCAGGATTCCGCTGGCGCGGGATGGGGATATTTTAACAGTTCATGTGGCTGGTGAGGATGTGGCCGCGCTGCGCGAAGGGCAGACGTTTAGGTTAAAGGACTTATTGAACGTTGAGTTAAAGTCACGCGGGCCACCTTTGGAAGGTGATTTCCGTGGTTTCGAGCTCACAGACGTGCCCAAGATCCAATGGGTTTCTGCGAATGCAGTCGAGGTCGATGTGATAAAACCAGATGCCTCACGCGAGCTGGGCCTAGCCGAGCCTGCGGTCGCGAAACTCAAAGTAGGGACAATCGTTCAGTTTGAGCGCTACGGTTTTGTTAAAATCGATGCTTTGAAGCCGAGGCTCGTAGCGGTTTATGGGCACAGATAAAATTCATTAGTTGAGAAATGAGGTAATTTGTGCGCTAGGAGGGTGGTCTTTCGGACTAACCGTTCAAAAGGTATTTATCAGATATCGATTACAAAAATTAATGACGGCTGGGATGCATTCCCTATGCTGCGTTTAATGCCCAAGTGGCGCTGAGCTGCTTGGGCGTTTTGTTTTACCAAATTTAAATTAATGATTCCATGGCTAGGTGGCTACCGTGTTCCCGTGGCACACGGCATCCGGACGCCGGGAGTTGAGCCTGGATCTCCCCAGTCTCCGCTCCACGGGAGCGGACCGACCCTTGCGGATCGACGGCTGGGATGCATGACCGCATGCTGCGTCCGGTCAACATCACCAACTGAGAATTGGTCGAAGGCAGTTTATATGTCGAAAACAAAATGCAGAAACCTTGGCAGTAACCTTAAAATACCTCCCGCTCTCTCAATCATAACAAGCCACTGGCGCGGTGAATGATGAGGTAGAACCGAAGGAGGTGCCTGAGGTGGCAAAACCGATTTACGTGCGATTTGAAGTTCCGAAGGAATTGGCCGATCAGGTGTATGAGGCGGTAGAGAAGGCTCGCGATACTGGAAAGCTTCGAAAGGGGACGAACGAGACCACGAAGGCGGTGGAGCGGGGACTTGTAAAGCTCGCAGTAATAGCCGAGGATGTCGAACCAGCTGAGATTGTGGCGCACTTGCCAGCCCTTTGCGACGAGAAGGGGGCACCCTACGTGTATGTTCCAAGCAAACGGGAGCTCGGGTCCGCGGCTGGGATAGATGTTTCATGTGCAGCAATTGCCGTCGTCGAGCCAGGCGAGGCGGCAGATGCGGTTAAGTCCATAGTCGACAAGGTCAAGGAACTCAAGAAGTGATACTCATGGCGGCCGAGCTCGGCTTTCCGGCCGAGGTAATTGAGATTCGCACCCGTACGGGCATAACCGGTGAGATCCTTCAGGTCCGATGCCGCGTGCTCGAAGGCCGTGATAAAGGTCGAATCATAATTCGAAATGTAAAGGGTCCAGTTCGAATAGGCGATATCCTGATGTTGCGCGAGACCGAGCGCGAGGCCCGCGAGATAAGGGTGCCTTAGATGCCTGCCGCTCGGAAGTGCTCTTTTTGCGGTGGCCGAATCGAGCCTAGTACTGGGCTAATGCTAGTTAAGCGTGATGGTTCGATCTCATACTTCTGTTCGAGCAAGTGTGAGCGAAACGCGCGTTTGGGCCGAAAGCCCCACCGGGTAAAATGGACTGAGCGGGCTCGAAGGGCGAGGGGTAAGACTTGATGGAGCGCACCTTTGTAATGATAAAGCCTGATGGGGTCGAAAAAAATCTGACTGATGAAATAATCGCGCGAATCGAGCGAGCTGGGTTGCAAATAGTTTCCAAGCGGCGGATGCGGCTGGATAGGCCAATGGGCGAGAAGCTTTACACCATCCATCGAGGGAAGGAATTCTTTGAGAAACTGGTTGAGCACGTGCTATCAGGTCCAGTGGTTGTGATGCTCGTCGAGGGTGACCGAGCCATTGCTGCGATGCGGGAACTCATTGGTGCCACGGACCCCGCGCGCGCGGCTCCCGGGACCATTCGAGGTGACTTTGGGTCGAGCATTACCCAAAATGTAATTCATGCGGCGGACTCACCCAAAAGCGCTGAATACGAGATTCCGCTATTTTTCTGCAGTCGGATCCAAAATAGGGGCAGATGAGGTTTGATTTATCAGCTCGATTTCAACATTGAAACAAATTTTTGTAGGGATTAAGCAGAACTGCTTCCTCTCGAGCAAAGTGCTGATATTCTTTTGCTGTGAACTACCCTGCCCCAAAGGGCGGAGCATCCTCAGGGGGTTGAGTGATAATCCATGTCACGCAAACGCGAGGAGTTCGAGTTCGAGCGAAGTTTTTAAATAGCCACGTTTTTTTCTATAGGTTCAAAACTAACATACAAGGTTTGAAATGAAAATGTTCTCC
>CAZCRN010000093.1:0-2050 GCA_964501125.1 Hadarchaeota archaeon (SeqCode)
CGTATGCGTTGGGCTATGCTACTTGCTGGATCGGAGCGTTCGACGAAGGTGAGGCTGCGGATGCGATAAAAGCCCCCGCCAACGTCAGGCCTCTAGCGATAATCCCAGTGGGCAAACCGGCTGAAAAACCGAGTGCACCCAGACGTATGCCACTGGAAGAAATCGTGCACCACGAGCACTTCTAAAGCAAGCGCGCACCCATTCGGTCGAGCTCCACCGCCGCCATTTACCGGCTTCAGCAATTCTAGGAAAGCTCGTTTGACGCCTTTGTGGTTTTTTGTAAATTTTTGTAAAAAAATAAAGAAGGGTTAACCTATCCCCGTTCGCAGCCTGAGTTCGTCCGCCGTTATTGTGCTATAGCGGGAAGGGTGATATCAGTGGTAATAGTGGTAGCTGTAGCAGCCGAAGCGGTGCCAACAGTAGCCCTAACACATCAAGGACTACGTTTCTTACCCTTTCCTCCGCTCTTCTGATCTCTTCTTCCGCTCTTTCGACTATGTAGAGTACCCATGTGGTGCAGCTATCGGATCCGCTGATCGCTGTGTTCTCCGCCGAGGTTGCCGTCACTATCACGATGCACATTTCCCCTACCGTATCAGACTTGGGTGCGGTGACGGTTAGGGTCACACTAGTGCTCTGTCCGTACGGGATAGACACCAAGGTAGCGCTTAGCACGGCAGTCCACTGGTCCGACTTGTGGAAAGGCTCAACGTCCTTTGCCAGCGAGAGTGTCAAGTCATCAGCGAGGTAGTCGGGCTCGGCCACGATCCCGGCTGGTTTGATAATGCTCGTGGTTGCTAGCTGAGGCGTCGGGGTTGGTGACGGATTCCCAGTTGCTCGGATTGGGAGTGTTGCCCGCTGCCACCTCTAGGGTAAGGGTCGACCCGGTAACGGTCCAGGAGACCTCGGTGATCACCGTGTCATTCTCGCCGGTGTCCAAATCGGATGAGATGTAGGTGCCCGAAAAAGGTGCGTCGTTGCGGAAATACTCTACCAGGCCATCCCGATCACCTACCGCCAGGTCGAAGTCTCCGTCTCCGTCCACATCGGCGAACGCGGGGGCGGCGCACGTCCCAACATCCGCCGGCAGCCAGTTCGACGAGACGTGGGTCCAGACGGGACCGACCAGCCTCACATCATCGGTCCCCACCTCGGTGTTTTCAAAAATCCCGTCTGCAAAGTCGGCGGTGCTCGTTTCCGTCCAAGTGGAAGAAGCAGAAACCAAGGGTGCGGCCGCCGACATCAGGAGTAGCACAACCGGCACCGCCAGCGCCACCACGAGCATGAGCGTGGTTGAAAGCGTGGCCCCTGCCTTCCTACGCCCCCACCCACCGGACCTACGACCCATCTACGAAACCTCCAGGGCCCCCGCGGCAGGAGAGAAGTTATTTAACTGCTCCGGGTCAACTTCATTCATGGTGGTGGGGATGGCAGAGATAGTCGTGAAGATTCCTGAGGAGTTGAAGGAGAAAATCGAAAAACTGCCCGGGATAGATGGGATCATCGAAGAATTCCTCAGGCTTAAAGCATTTGAGCTTGAATTGAAAAGGTCTAGGGAGTTACAGAGGTTCGTGTTTGAGGCGCTGGCGTCCAAAAGTAAGCTGACGGAGAAAGATGCTCTAAAACTTGGCTCGAAAGTTGAGGAAGGCATGCTCGAGGAACTCAAAGAAAAGGGATCGATATAGGGTTGGCAGATGAAGCTTGTCGTAGATGCCAACGAACTATTCGCAGGGATAATAGCTGGGGGCAAGGAACTGCAGAGCCGGACCTTGGATGTCCTCTTCTCGGATAAAATTGAACTTTTTGCTCCATACCGGCTGCTCGCGGAGTTGGAGAGGAACCGGAGCGAGATCATGACAAAATCTGGTTTTTCTCCAAAGGATTTCGATGCATTTGTAGGGGTCATCAAGTTGAGGGTTAAATTTCTTCCATTGGAGGATTTTTCGGACAAGATACCCGAGGCTAAAGAGGTATCGCCGCACCTCAAGGATATCGAATATTTCGCGCTGGCGCTGAAATTAGATCTCCCGATCTGGTCCGAGGATGTAAA
>CAZCRN010000093.1:2060-3714 GCA_964501125.1 Hadarchaeota archaeon (SeqCode)
GGTTAGGGTGTTTTCAACACGAGAGCTGATCGAACTCCTACCTAAATCCAAGCCATGATTCTCGAACCCTCGGGGGCACGGGCGCTTGCCCCCGGACTTCGACCTATCCATCCACAACCCCTCCCGCGTTTGGAACCGCCCCGGTGAAAAGCCTGCGATCTCCCCAAACGAAATCGGGTTGCCCTCCTGCGCGCGAAACTGGGTCAAAATAAGTTGAAATCCACATATGAGACCCGGTCGACGAAAATGTTAATACAACCCAACCGAAACTAAAGTTGGTGGTCTCATGGGATACGTGAAGGTTCATGGAACGGTCGCCAACCCGATGAAGCGAAAGCGAAAGGTCGGGCTCGAGTTCGTCGCCGATACCGGTGCGATCTACACGGTGATACCCCGCAGCGTCGCTAAGCGCCTCGGGCTGAAGGTCGGGGATAAGCGCAAGTTCAAGATCGCCAGCGGGGAGGTAATCGAATACCCCGTCTCCGAAGCGTACGTGGAGATCGAGGGCGAGGGGGTTACCTCGCTCGTGGCCCTGGCGCCCGAGCGGACCCCAATCCTCCTCGGCGTGACCACCCTTGAGCTGCTGGGATTGCAAGTGGACCCCGTCACCGGAAAGCTGACACCCTTGGAACTGATGATCCTGTGAACCCTTCCAACACGGTATGATCTTTTTTGGGAAAAGCGCTGACGGAAAAAGGATCCTCCCGCGTTTGGAACGGCCCCGGTGAAAAGCCTGCGATCTCCCCCAACGAAATAAGGTTGCCCTTCCGCATGCGAAACTCGTTTGATCCCGCGGCAAACGTTGACGTTACCCTTCGCATTCGCACACATCTCACGTTTTCTCCAACCTTTCACCGAAGTGGATCCGCTTAGCCTCGGCAACCCACCGCTCCATCTAGCTGAGGTGTACACCAGTCCGCTCGGCGAGCTTTCGGGGACTCGCCCGGGCGAGCTGGGCCACGTATTTTATGCCCACGAGCTCTAGCTTCGCTTGGGATCCCGCGCCCAACCCCCGGATCTCGGTGAGGGGGATTACCCTTGAGAGCTGCTTTGCAGGCCTCGGTGGCAAGGGTTTCACGACCTCGGGCTTCGGCGGTGCGGATTTCACGGCCCCAAGCTTGGGTTGGGTTTCCTAGGTTTCACCGCTCGGGGCGCTGGTTTTCGCTTCACCGGTGGCCCGAGGCGCCTCCTCCTGAGCAGGGCGATGCCAACCCCGGCACCCACGGCCGCGAGCGCGAGCAACGCGGCGTACAGGCCGAGCGGGATCGGCTCGGAAGCCGGCTTGGGATCGACTTCGAAGTCCGCGGTTGATGCACCGGTCGATCTCCCATCGTAGTTCACCCTGCCCCGGGCCGTGTACTTGGTGGCATCGATGTTTTCGGTGGCCCAGAAGAGCGTAAACGACTTTTCCTCCCCGGGGTTCGCCGTTATTGGGTCGGATTCGAGCGTCGCGACGGTTGCCCCCGTTTCGTCCAAAATATCCACAATCGCCTTTGCAGATACCGGAGTGGTCCCGGTGATCTTGAAAGTGATCGTGATTCGAACCCGTTCGCCCTTCAGGGCATCGGTGGCGAGGTCAATTTCCTAATGGAAAAATACGCTAAAATGTCGACTTCATGCGCAATTTAACTGCGCTTCCCGAGGCCCGTCTAAA
>CAZCRN010000094.1:0-3590 GCA_964501125.1 Hadarchaeota archaeon (SeqCode)
GGAATAGCACTTGTTAACAGATAGGTATATGAATTATTTTACACAACTCTTAAGCATCAGCCCAGCTGCCTTCGCCACGTCTTCATTCGCATCGACGGTCAGCAGGTCCGGTTTCATCACATCCTCCGCCGTGAGCAGCGAGATGTATTTTATGTACCTATACCTCGGCCTAGTAGCTCGATCTGCCCTGCGCGTGAATCTAACCCTTCGTTGGGGCACCCCTTCGGCGGGGGTTTCGAGCTGTGCGAACGCAACATCGCTAGCGGTCACTATTCCAATGGGCCTCGCCCTGTCAACGATCACGACGCGCCCAACGTTATTCTTTTCCATGAGTTCTACCACATGCGCAAGGGAGTGTCGCCGATTTGCAGTGGCTACCTGAGTGGTCATGAGAGCGCGTAGTCGTGCACGTTCTTTTAGTTGCCCAGCGAAGAAACGCGTTAGATCGGTTTTCGTCAGGATGCCTACCAGCCGCTTGCCTTCGGTTACCACGAGGCTGCTGATGCCATGCCGGAGCAACATTTGCGCTGCCTTGTCTAAGCTGGTGTGCGGGGAGATCGTGATGAGCCCAGTGCTCATGACGCGAGCCACAGGGATGAGATCTATCGGTCGTCGACGCCACGCGGAGGCTCCCCTGCCTAGACGTTCGGCCAAATCCTTCATCGAAACGATCCCAACCGGACACCCCTTCTCCACAATCACAAGACGTTTGATCCGATGACGCAACATCAGGTTCTTGGCGCGAGCTACCGGTTCGTTAGGTCGCATACCAACAACCGGGCAACTCATCACGTCCTCGACCCTCAAACCAACAACTCCAGCATGTCCCGCTCGGTGATGATCCCAACGAGTTTATCGTTTTCGACAACGGGCAACCCACCGCAACCTCGTTCAACCATAAGCTTTGCGGCCTCCCCGATATCGGTTTCAGGTGTTACCGTTAGCACATCCCGAGTCATTATTGTATCAATGCCGATTGACATGGCCTCATCGATCCGGCCTGTTGCCATGTATCCAAACATCCTGCTCGTGCCCAAGTAGCGGAGGATGTCGACGCTCGTGACGATGCCGATTAATTTTTCATCGCTGACAACAGGCAGCCGTCTAACACCTCTGGAAATCATGCGCCTGGCAGCCCCTCCGATTTGTAGTTTGGGCTCCGCGGTAACCACCCATCGGGTCATGTGATAGCTAACCGGGGCCCCAGCATGGGCTGGCGCGAGACGAACGAAGTCACGCTCGGATACCATACCAGCAACATGCTCATGTTCATCTACGATTGGTACACCACCGACACCAGTTTTGAGCATCAACCGAGCGACATCGGCAATCGACATGTCGGTCGTCCCGCGCACGACTTTTTCAGACATGATGGTGCGGACCGAGCTGTTGATAGCGGCTAGGAAATTTCCCTTGAACTTCCGCCGGATGATGCTAGATTTCTCTCCCGCTAAAAAATCGATGATATCGCGCGTGATCAGGACACCAATGAGCCGCAATGTGCCAGGATCTGTTACGGGTAGTCTCCGAACCTTATGCTCAACCATGGTCTTGGCAGCATCTTTTATGCTCGTGGTTTTTGGGATGGTTATGACCTTTCGCCTAGCGATCGGCATGATGCTGCCTTCTTCCCTGCGCAACCTAGTTTTAAACTCTAGAGGGCCGCGGTCACGGGCCTTATAACCTACATAGGGTAATCTGCGGATGGCAACACCTCATAAACACGCTTTTATCACGTCCTCCCGGTCGATGATTCCAACTAGCCCACCTTTATCGACGACTGGCAAGCGTCCGATCCTGCGTCTGACCATGAGCTCGGCCACTTCGGATACGGGCGTGGTGGGTGAAACCGCGATCGCTGGAGTTCTCATTACAATTTGAACCCGTGGTGGGCTCCGACCACCTTTTGTCGATTCTCCAGCGAGTCTGATGAAGCCCGATTTAAGAATGTCCGAGCGGGTTATCATCCCGATCACTTCAGTCACATGCTTCTGCTTGTTGTAACGTGTGACGGGTAATCCCGAGTAACCAGTTCTCTCCATGATGTCCCATACTTTAGAAATTAGGTCATCAGGGGCACACGTTACGATAGCCCTGCTCATTATTCTCCCGACAGTTAGTTTGCGGAGCACGGGCGCCGAAGCGATGTATTTTAAAATGTCTTCAAGGCGCACTATGCCGACGAGAGTTTGGTCACCGATGCTTTGGATCACCGGAGCAACCGTGACATCGAGTTTGATCATATCCTTGGCCAGCTTCGCTAGGTTATCACTTGGCATGGCGACGAGTCTCGGCGGAAACATCAGGCCAGACACGGGAATGTTAGAACGCGTCGAGGTAACGCGCAGCATCTGTCTTGCGGTTACAAGGCCTACAAGCCTGCCGTCATCAACAACCATCAACGTTCGAAAGCCCGACGAGCGCATGAGTGAACGCGCTTTTGTGATCAAATCGTGTGAACCGAGGGAAATTGGATAAGGTTGCATTACATCGCTGACTAAGGCCTTTGCAAGCAAACCGCACCCGCCTTTCGAATTTTTCTATTCGCCCAAAAAGTCTCGGCAGTTCTCGCAGACCCACCGCCCATTCACTTCGAAGAGCGATGTCGTCACTTCACCGCATATTTCGCAGACACTTTCCTCAATCTCTTCACCGACTGGAATCTCCGGACGCTCTGGCAGGTACTCTAGGAGTTCGGGTGAGATCGTAGTTATGTCAATAGCTGTTACAATTCCCGTAAGTCGGCCGCGATCGACGACTGGCAAGCGCCGAATTTTGTTGCGAACCATGATACGCGCTGCTTCGGTAACCTCGACATTTGGACCCACCGTCAGAACAGGGCTGGACATTACCTTTTCAACGCGCAGCTTACTGGGTTTGAGGTCTGCTGAGACCACTTTCATCAGGAGGTCGCGCTCGGTCAGTATGCCAATAGGTCTTTTGCTTTTAACGATCACCACACTGCCGACACCATGCTTACTCATCAGCTTTGCAGCTTGAGCCACGGAAGTAGCTGGACCAACGGTCAAAACTTTTGGGGTCATCGCATCCTTGACCGGCACGATTTTTTTCATATGCTCCCTGTTTTCATCTATGTGAGATGCCTATTTATTTTTCTTGGTACACAGCCTCAGCTGGGGTTTGTGTGACAATTGAAGAATGGAAAAAAGCTGCAGCAAAAGAAGCAGTGAAATTTGTAAAAAAAGGAATGGTTATTGGATTGGGATCAGGTTCAACTGTCGCTCATGCCGTTCGTGCCTTGGCAACACGCAAGTTGACTATCACATGCGTTCCGAGTTCTGTCGCAATTAATCGTTTGGCTGCGGGACTGGGGCTGAAACTCGGCTCGCTCGACGATTATCCCGAGCTCGATCTCGTAATTGATGGCGCAGATGAGGTCGATCCGAATTTGAATTTGATAAAGGGCAGGGGCGGCGCTCACACTCGCGAGAAAATTATAGCCAGCGCGGCAAAGAAAGTCGCGATTATTGTCGATCGCACGAAATTAGTGAAGCGCTTAGGTGAGCGTAGACCAGTGCCCGTTGAGGTGGTGCCATTTGCATACGGGTTTACCATGCGAGAGCTTGCGG
>CAZCRN010000095.1:0-3555 GCA_964501125.1 Hadarchaeota archaeon (SeqCode)
CGTGAGCTGGGCATCAAGCCCGGGAAATGGGTACTCAATGAGCTCACTGGTGCTGCCCTCTATCCGCCTTCGGGCAGTCCCATAACACTGAGCCGAGGTAAGGTGGAAGCATTGGTGATCGACCGCGCACAATTCGACCGCGAGCTCGCAATCGAAGCTGGTAAAGCGGGCGCCACTTTTTTGATGAACACACGATGCATGGGGCTCGGGCGCGAAGCCACCGTGAAATTAAGAGGGCCCCAAGGGAGGATCGAACTTCAAGCACGATTGATAATTGGCGCCGATGGGACGAGCTCGCTCATCGCACAAAAGGCCGGATTATTGAAAACTGCAAAATATCTGCGCTGCGTACAGGTCGAGCTAATGGCTGAAATCGATGCAAACACAGCTGAGCTTTATTTTGGTTGCGGCCTAGCGCCTGGGCTCTTCGCGTGGATGGTGCCTGCTGGTGATGTTTGCCGCGTTGGGCTCGGCACGTCCGAAGGAGTTCCGCTGAAGAGGCTGCTGAATTTCGTCAGAAAGCATCCAATCGCATCCAAAAAAATCCGTGCAAATCAAACCCTACATCTCGCATCCGGAACAATCCCCCAGCCGTTAACGCGCAAAATTTACACCGACAAAATCATGCTCATCGGAGATGCGGCAGGGCATGTCAAACCGCTTACCGGTGGCGGAATTTACATCGGTTTATCATGCGCGCGATTCGCAGCCGAGGTTGCAGCTCAATCCCTCGAAGCGGTTGGGACATCTGCAAAAGCCCTGCGCGAATACGAACGCTTGGTGATGAAGCACTTCGGCACCGAGTTCAAGTTTGGAATACGGGGGCACAAGCTGCTGGAAAAGCTATCGGACGAAGAGTTGAGCTCCATCCTCAAGCTAGTCAATAAGCCCGAGATCAAGGCCCTGGTGCTCGAGCAGGCCGATTTCGACCATCACGCTCGGCTGATGGGGGCCTTGGTCAAAAAGGGGCCGAGCTTGCTCAAGGCCATCGGAATGCGTAAATTCATCAAATACTTGCGCTATCTTGCCTGATTTCAAGCGCCGCGAAGGAACTTCATCATCTTCGTGACCGCGTCGGGTTTCCCAACGACCGTAACCAAATCCCCGGACCAGATCTCGGTGTCACCACGCGGGATAACAAGCTCTCCACCCCTGCATATCATCGCGAGAACGCAGTCCTTTGGGATATCTATGTCCTTCACCATCCGGCCAACTGCCTTTGAATCGCGCCCGACCGTGATCTCTACCACCTCGCCCTTTCCCTCGCCTATGTCGAGCAACCCATAAACCCCGGGGCCGCTGACCGCTTTCTCGAATAGCACGGTTGCAGCGCTGACTAGGCTAACTGCTGCATCCACACCCATCTCTTCGAACATCCGGGCGTGCTTCTCCTCGTTCACTCGGGCGATGACTCGGGGGACCCCCATCTTCTTCGCCAGCTCGCATGACATCAGGTTTACCTCATCGAACGGGGTAAGCGCGACTAAAACATCGGCCTTGTCGACGCCCGCATCCTTCAGACTGTCGACATCGGCGCCGTTGCCGTGGATCACTAGTACATCGAGCCCGGCCGCGAGCTCGTGGGCCCGGCGCTCATCCTTTTCTATCACTACAACGTTGTTTCCACGCTCGGCCAAGCGCCTTGCGAGCCGAGAGCCCGTCCGGCCCCCGCCTGCGATTATAACGTACAATTTATTGCCTCGCATTGTTCTCTCTGGCGGCGGAATATAAAAGTGGCGTGCTCCTAACTCTATTCAGAAGGGGTCAAAATGCCGATTCGGCCGGCCAGAAGCTATCGGCACTTCAGCGGGCCCGCATATACACGGAAGGAATACACAAAGGGGGTCCCCGGGATACGAGTCACTTTCTTCGACATGGGTAACCCGAAGGGAGATTTCCCAGTGGTGATGTCCTTGGTAGCACTCGAGCAGGGGCAAGTCAGACATAATGCACTCGAATCCGCGCGTGTGGCGGCAAACCGGCTACTCGAGGTCAAGGCTGGCCGGGATAACTACCACCTCAAGCTCAGGATTTATCCGCACCAAGTGCTGCGCGAGAATCCCATGGCTATTGGGGCTGGGGCTGACCGTATTTCGGATGGGATGCGGCTAGCATTTGGTCGCCCGATTGGAACTGCGGCGCGAGTTGGTGCGGGACAAAAGCTAATGACCGTCCGAATCTTGGCACAGTTCGCTCGGGTGGGGAAGGAGGCTCTCCGCAGGGCCTCGGGTAAAATGCCCATGCCATGCAGAATCGTGATCGAAAAGGGCCAAAAACTATTTAGTTGAGGCCATGGCCGCGAGCAACTCGTAGATCACTTTTGCAGCTGCGAACGCGGTCCTTCCATCATCGTATGGGGCCGCGAGTTCAACCACATCGAATGCACAAATTTTCAGCTTGCCAAGTTCGCGCACCAGTTTGAGCAACTCCAGTGTCGACAGGCCTCCAGGTTCGGGTGTCGCGACCCCCGGGGCAAACCCGGGGTCTAGCACGTCGAGGTCGATCGTTAGGTAAGTGCTCGCATCCCCAACCAATTCTCGAATCTCGGTCGCCACGCGTTTTGGGTCTTCCATCACTTGCTCAGTCGTGTAGGCAGGGGGCTTGGCCGTACGCGCGAATTCCGCCTCCTCCTTCGAGCATGATCTAATACCGACTTGCACCAAGCGCCCCGGGGGCAGGGTGTCGAGTACCCGCCGCATTACCGTGGCGTGGCAGAGCCGGTCGCCGAGGTACTCATCCCGGAGGTCGCGGTGGGCATCGAGCTGCACCACAAACGCATCACCGAATGCACGCAAAGCGAAATAGGTCAACGTGTGCTCTCCACCGAGCAGGGCCGGTACCTTGCCATCGGTGGCTATTTTCCGTGTCGCTTCTTCGATGCGCATTCCGGTGGACTCCAACTCGGTTGGGGTGATTTCCAAGTCGCCTAGGTCCGAGATTCCAAGCGATTCGAATACATCGAGCCCAGCTGACATCAGGTAGGTTTCGAGATTTGCCGACGCCTCCCGAATTCGGGCTGGTCCAAATCGCATTCCCGAGCGGTAAGATGAAGTGACGTCGAGCGGGACCCCCAGGAAAACTACTCGCGCGCGATCGTAAGGCTCGTCGAATCCGCCGAAGCCAGGTCTGACTGGTATGATGTACTCGGCCACGTTTGCACCGTCCAAACGATATCGGGGATACCTATCAAGGTTGCTCTCGTGGAGGTGGGGACTCCCCAGTCCCCGGGGACTCCCCGGTCCCCCACCTTCACCAGTTCATTGAATGTCACGTAATGAACGTATCGGCTTGTAGATCCGTCTCAGCGGCCACTTGAGCTCGAGGCCCGCGTGCTTCAGTCTAGCCAGCGTGGTTTTGTAAGGGTCTACGACCTCTTCTTCGAGGGTCAGCGCTAGCTTTGGATTTATCTCCGCTAGCTTTTTTAGGAGGCTAATTCGTTCCTCGGGAGTCATTATTCTAGGATCGGCGCTCATCGCAGCGACGTGAAAGCTGACGCCAAAATCGAGGAGATTGCGGATAGCTTGGAATGGGATTTCAAATGCTTCTGGCTTGCCT
>CAZCRN010000096.1:0-3526 GCA_964501125.1 Hadarchaeota archaeon (SeqCode)
CCCATAGAACCCAAAATCCAATCCTAGTAACTAAAATCGTGCGGAGTTAAGGTTTAAAATTAATGCAACACACCATCACTGTCTATCGCCTCAAAAATATCTTCAAATAATTGATCGAAGTGCTCCCTACTCCAACTTAAAGGTCTTTGATAAATTGGGATCTCGAACATAAACCCGGGGCTGAACAGATCTCCAACGGTTATTTCTTTTGCTTCTATTTCAGTCGGCATGGTTAATTGTTGCGTGTAATTGGCTTAAATCTCTAATCTTAGGCTTGGGGATTTGAAACTTGGATTTTTAAGAAGATTTCCCGGAAAAGTTCTGGAGGGTACAAACTCAGGTTCAAAACTGCACCATTGTTTTCAAGGTCTAGATGGGCCAAAACTCAAAAAGAAGAAAAAGGACTGTAGCCTACTTACGGATAGTACCCAAACTTGGGTAGATATGTTTAAATAGCTCTCCCCCCCCCGAAAATTTTGGAGGAACATGATTGGTTGGGATAGAGCAAGCTATAATCTTTCGGTATGTAACCTTTGCCGAGCTTAAGAAAAAACTCGAGAGAATGTTTACGAGGAGCGCGGCCTCTACAATGCTCTACGAGGCGGGATGTGAGTGCGGGAAAAGGTCGGCCTCACGTGCCGCAAAGGAGTCAGGGAAGAGCAGCGAGAATTTGCTCGGGGAAATAAGAAAGATCAAGAGAAAGGAGAATTGGTGCAGGGTGGACTTTAACGGCTTTGATGTGGGGAAAAGAACCGGCTTAGTGGTTGTCAACGACTCCTTCGAGGCCTTGGGCTATGGCAGCTCCAAGAACCCCGTCTGCCACTTCTTGAGGGGTTATTTTTCGGGTATTCTCTCCTACGTGTGCGGCGGTGATGTCGTGCTGAACGAGACCAAGTGCATTGCGAAAGGGGATCACTATTGCGAGTTCCAAGCGGTGGCCAAATGATTCGTAAAAAATACCAGCGGGGGGGGCGGATCCTCTGAATAATCCAGAAGTTTTGACGATGTTAGAGCAGATGTCAAACGGGAGGATAAAGCAAATTCAGCCTTCCATCAATCCCTTGAGGGAGCCGAGGGTCAGTTACCCCGAAGCCAACGGATTGATGAATATCGACCCTGAGCAAACCAAGGAAATCCTAGAATCTTTAGCCAGAGAGAATATTCTGAAGAAGAAGTTCTTCGACAAGTTACTGAAGTGTCCCAAGTGCGGCTCCCTGAACTTGAAATTCTCCATGGTTTGTCCCCACTGCGGGTCGCCTGACACGAGCAGGGGAGAAGTTTTGGAGCACTTCTCCTGCGGGTACTCTGGACCCGAGAGCGAGTTCTGGGGAGAAAGCGGTAAGTACGTGTGCCCTAAGTGCAAGAAGGAGCTGAAGTCCATTGGAGTCGATTACGCAAAGTTGGGCCTGCTTTGCATCTGCCATGACTGCGGGGAGCGCTTCAGGGAGCCCGAACAAAAATGGCGGTGCTTTAGTTGCTCAAAGACCTTCCCCACCGCAGAGCTGGAGGAAACTAACGTCTATTCTTACGAGTTCAACGCGGAGAAAAAAGATTGGCTGAGGATTCAGCTCGGCCCCAAACGTCAAGTGCAGGAATTCTTGAATGAGAGAGGGTATAAAGTGCTTTCAAATGAGAAGATAAAGGGGAGTTCCGGGACGGAGCACCTTGTGGAACTTTTCGCGACGGATGGTATCCTCGGAGGAAAAATCGTCATCTCCCATTGTGAGGAGCTGAATTTTGAAAAAATTGTGGCCCTCCATGCAGTTGCGGAGGATCTCTCTGCCCGCGCGATTTTGATCACGCAGAAGGCTCCGGGAGATGAGTTGAAAAGACTTGCAGAAAGACTGAATGTCGCTATCTACAAAGGTGAAGACCTAGAAGCTATGCTGAGATCTAGGTAGACTCCCAGCGACCCCCCTAATGGGGTGGACTGATCGTGCAAAGTAAAGCTGGATCTGGGGAAAGATCTGTGCCGAGGGGGGCGATATTAGCTGCCTCGTTGGCTCTAGCCGTGCTCGTTGCCGTGTGTTTTTTGATGCCCCACCCGCTTGTCTTCTTGTCGTTCTTCCTCGCAGCTGTGACAGCAGCCTCCTTCTTAGCTCTCGCGGTCGTCAGGATTCGAAGAGGGCGGTTCCCAAGCATAGCCAAATTCCGTCACCCGTCACTTCTCCTAGTTCTCTTCATTTCCACCCCCTTCGTGTTTGGCGCGATACTCCTCCTACGTGGTCCTTACTCCCCCGTCCTAGCGGTATTGCTCGTCGGCCTAACTTTTACCTTCTTTTACAATTTTTTGACCATCCCGCTTGCACTTCACCACAAGAGCCGAGAGGGCAAATTTCAGGAGCCCCCCGCCTACCCATCTCTGAGCATCTTGGTCCCGGCTTACAACGAGGAGAAGTGTATAGCGAGGACGATTGAGGCGCTCGTGGAGGCCTACTACCCTGGCAAGAAGGAGATAATCGTGATTGATGACGGATCGACGGATAGGACTCACGAGATAGCGAGGTCTTACTCCGATAGGGGGGTAAAAGTCCTCCGCCGGCCGAACGGGGGAAAGACGGCGGCCCTGAACTACGGTCAGTTGTTTGCGAGCGGAGAGATAGTGGTAACCGTGGACGCGGACAGCTTGATTGGGAGGAGGGCGCTGGTGGAACTCGTCAAGAGGTTCCAAGATCCTCAAGTCAACGCGGTTTGCGGGAATGTGAAAGTGTTGAACCGGACTAACCCTTTGACGAAGTGTCAGGCTCTAGAGTACATCGTAAGCATAAACGTGGTTAGGAGGGCGTTTGACGCGCTCGGCGCCGTCACGGTCGTCCCCGGAGTTCTGGGGGCATTTAGGAGGAGAACCATCCACGGTGGGGGTCTGTACGACAAGGACACCCTCACAGAGGACTTCGACATCACAATAAAAACCCTGAAGCAGGGGAGCATCGTCCAAGCGAGCTCTCACGCACTCGCCTACACCGAGGCTCCAAATACCACCAGAGATTTATACAGACAGAGGCTGAGGTGGTACCGTGGAAACTTTCAGACCATGTGGAAGCACAGAGACGCCTTCGTCAACCCCAGGTTCGGCTTTTTGTATAGCCTAGGCTTCCCCTTTGCCTTGCTATCCATGGTGTTCATCCCGTTTGCGGGGCTCGTGGTAATTGCATCGGCGATCCTGAGCATTTTGGGGGGGGCAGCGATGCAGGTCCTCCTATTTCTGGTGTTTTTCACCCTAACACAGTTCCTGCTTTCGATTCTGAGCATCCAGCTGGACGGCGAGGATATGAAGTTAGCGATTTACGCTCCATTATTCGTGTTCGGATACAAACAGTTCATAGACCTCGTGATCATCAGATGCCTGCTCGATGTCACTCTGAAAAGGAAGGTGACTTGGACGAGGGCGAGGCGTTTGGGTTAAGCGTTGCCAAGAAAATCTTATCGACTAAGCAGAGGGTTCTCCTGACTTTTCGTGTCTTGAATAATTTCCAAGCGATCTGAAAAGCCACCAATGTTTTACCGCTGCCAGTAGCCATAGTAC
>CAZCRN010000097.1:0-3447 GCA_964501125.1 Hadarchaeota archaeon (SeqCode)
GAATAACACCCTCGACATGTTTAACGAGATGAAATTCGCCGCGCTGCTTAGCAAGGTCCACAAGCTCGACCCAACTGCGGTGCCGGCCCGGAAAGTGTTGGAGATGGCAACCATTAACGGGGCGAAAGCACTCGGACTAGAGAAAAATATCGGCTCGCTCGAGGTGGGCAAGAAAGCAGACCTAGTGTTAGTTGATCTGCGAAGACCCCACTTCACACCGTTGTACGACGCCGTGTCACATCTCGTTTACAATGCTGTCGGCAGCGATGTTGATACAGTGATCGTGGATGGCAAGATGGTGATGCGTGAACATAAGGTTCTAACACTTGATGAGGGGGATATTCTAGACAAAGCCCAGAAGACGTCGGAGGATTTGTTAGCACGTCGGGAGGCAACCAAATGAAATACAAAGTTAAGGACATCAAGCTGGCACCCACCGGCAAGCGCATGATCGAGTGGGCAGAGCGGCACATGCCTGTGTTAGCAACTATCCGCCGTGAGTTATCGAAAACTAAGCCACTGAGGGGATTAACCATAGGAGCGGCGCTGCACGCTGAAGCCAAAACTGCCGTACTTGTCCGAACTCTGGTAGCGGCCGGCGCGAAAGTCGCAATTGCTAGCTGTAATCCGCTATCGACGCGCGATGAGGTTGCGGCGGCTTTAGCAAGGGATGGTGTTAGTGTGTATGCCTGGCGTGGCGAGACTGAGGATGAGTATCACGCAAATCTTAGTCGAGTGCTTGACTACAAACCCGACGTGCTCATAGACGATGGCGCCGATTTGATCGTGCTCCTTCACACTAAGCGCCCTGAACTCCTCCCGCGCATCCGGGGAGCATCCGAGGAAACGACGACTGGCGTCAATCGGCTGCGGAGAATGGAGGCCGAAGGCACGTTAAAATTCCCAGTCATGGCTGTCAATGATTCCCCCGCTAAACGTTTGTTTGACAACCGATTTGGAACCGCAGAGTCAACGCTTCAGGCGCTGATGGCGATTGCGAACACTCTGATCGCCGGCAAAAATGTCGTCGTCGTTGGTTACGGCTTTGTAGGGCGGGGCATAGCCTCGCGCGCTAAGGGGCTGGGCGCAATCGTAACCGTTGTAGAGGCCGATCCCATCAAAGCGCTTGAGGCGACGATGGACGGCTTCCGGGTTGCGCGGATGGCAGAGGCAGCGCGAATTGGGAACATTTTCATAACTGCAACGGGCAACATCAATGTTATCCGCAAAGAGCACATGCAGCAGATGCAAGATGGCGCAATCCTCTGCAACGCTGGACACTTCAACGTTGAGATCGACTTGCGGGGGCTAGCAAAACTGGCAACCAAGCGCCGTAAGCTCTTGGATGATATCGAGGAATTCCGGCTCAAGGACGGGCGGCGGCTATACCTGCTCGCGGAGGGACGATTGGTGAACTTAGCCGGAAAACGTTCACTTGGGCACCCGATCGAAATAATGGACATGAGTTTCTCGCTACAGGCGCTTAGCGTAGAATATTTGGCAAAACACGGTAGGAGACTAGAAAATAAAGTCTACGACGTTCCAGCCGAGATCGATCGAAGGGTTGCCGAGCTCAAGCTTAGATCCTTGGGGCTCGGGCTCGAAAAACCGACTGTTGAACAGATTAAGTACTTAAAATCTTGGCATTTAGGCACTTAAGCGGGTTGGAACCTCAAGATAGCAGCCAAACCCTTAAAGGCAGCAAGCAATTGCTGACCTTCCTCGGTCTCGCTCGAGACGAACTCAACGCTTGTGCCATATTTATCGGCCAGCTCGCAAAGCTCTCCGACTACATCTCTGCTATCAATGAGTGAGAGTTTGGCCTCCCCGCACTTGGGGCATGTTCGCTCGACCAATCTGCGTTTGTAAACCTCTACATCCACTACCGTTTCGCGCAGCTCATGCCCACACGCTTGACACCGCGTGCTAACACGGAAGCTGCGCAGTCCCTCCGATATTAGAAGGAGTTCGATTGCGCCTTGCTCCAAACAACGCCTGATTTCATGCTCACCATAAGCCACGAGTTCTCGCCCTCTGACCAATTCGGACATGAATCGCTGCATGAGGGCCTTCTCCTTCATTACGTCGAGCTCTGCGAGCACCTCACCAGACTTATTGATCAACTCTTTGATGCCCTGTTCATCGGTGTAACCTGTGTCTAGCACTGCAGCGACCTTCTTGCGGACTTCATCGCGCAGCAGATCGCTCTTGAGAAACTCATCCTTCGTTGGCCCTGGCCCGCCGATCAGGACGGCCTTTAAATCGGGGATTTGTGAGAATTTTTGATTTGCGGTCTCGGCAATCCGCTTCATGAACTCGTGTACGGCAATCTCCCTTAGACGTTCAAAGCGGCGGGCCGATTGACCACCGCGTGCGTGCTTCCCCCACACGCCAGAGGTTAGGCGGCGGATGACATCAACGTGTTTGCCGCGTAGAGTTGCAATCGTGGCCTCCTTTGTATCGAGCACCAATAGCCCGATGGACTCCTTGACCTCAAGCATTTCACGAAGGGGCTGGAGCACGAACTCCTGATCGCAGCGGTACATTCGTACGGGCACAGGCTCTGGGGGTTCGACCCAGTGAAGCCTTATGTCTGAAACCCCTTCCAAGCCGGAAACATTGCCACAGAATATTGCCATGCCATTAGCCGGAGTGTGTTTGTGAGCATCGGTGTACCTGCGCAGGAATTGGATCAATCGCTCGAGGGCCCCGATTACATTCTTGCGCGTAGTTTTTGATTTGATATTTGCGGCAGTCCCCTGCTCCTCGCGCAACTGTTGAATTACTTTGTTTAAGTTGAAACCTGGAGTAATGTAGACCGATATGAGCTCGGTCCCGCGACCTCGCTTATCGGCCAGCTCGTCAAGCAGCCTTCTGAATTGGTAGCGCTTCCGGCTTTCCATGGGCATCTCCACGTAATGTTCTGGCTTCAATGTTTATACTAATAACACTCTAATGGGCATCGGGTGGCAATTTGCGAGTGACTTTGTGCTTTGGTGGCTCGATCATGGCGCCCGATGGTCCAGATCTAGATTGCATACGTGAGGCAGCGGATGTTTTACGCAAGCTCAAATCGCTCCGGCATGAGGTTTTGGTAGTAGTGGGCGGTGGAAAAATATCACGCACATACATAGAAATCGCACGTAAGCTCGGCGCTCCCGATGTATACCAAGACACGGTTGGCATCGATATCAGCCGATTAAACGCTCGCTTATTGATAGCAGCATTGGGCAAGCTCTCCGAGCCGAATCCGACAACCACCTTTGAAGCCGCAATTAGAGCAATGCTGCGAGGGAAAATCTCCGTGATGGGGGGTATACGTCCAGGTCAAACGACGGATGCGGTTGCAGCTATGCTGGCGAAATCGAGTAAATCCGAATTGCTCGTATACTTCACCGATGTCGATGGCGTCTATACCGCTGATCCGAAAACCCACCCGAAAGCTAA
>CAZCRN010000098.1:0-3431 GCA_964501125.1 Hadarchaeota archaeon (SeqCode)
CTTATTAAATCCACCGAGCTATGGATGGGTTCAAATCCCGACCGGCCCGCTTAACCAATAGAGTTCGACCCAGTCCAAGGTTGTTGGTCTAAGGCACGACTGGAAACACAGCTGATAATTTTAGTGCGAGGCCTCCGAATGTTTTTATAAGTAATACTGTATTACTTATAATTGTGGGTAGATGAAGCTCGTGTCCGTGACGAAAAAAGGGCAGGTCACAATTCCTGAAGAGGTCAGGAAAAAACTCGGCATCGAAGCTGGGACGAAGCTCATGGTTGAAAGTGTGGGCAAAGAGTTGGCTCTCTTAAAGAAAGTCGAGATAGTGGATTCCCTGGAGGAGCTACAGAAGTACTGCAAGCAATTGGCGAGAAAAAAAGGACTAACCATGAAAGACATCGAGGAAGAGATCGAAAGGGTGCGAGCGGAGATCTGGAAGAAAAAATATGAAAAAAGTCATGGTTGATTCAAACACAATCTTTTCTGGGCTTCTTTACTCTGGGAAACCTTCTAAGGTACTCAGTCTACTGAGAAGACGAGGATTCAGGCTTCTCATCTCCGCAGATCAACTCGACGAGATTCGCACAGTTTTCAAGAGAAAAGTTTCGTATAGGGAGTATTTGTTGGAGGGTTTTCTAAAAATGACAAAAACAAAGATAATTCCGATCAAAAAATATCGCAGGCATATCTCCGCTGCAACAGAGTTAATCGAGGATAAGAAAGATGCACCAATACTGGCCTGCGCACTTGCTGTTAAACCCGATTATTTCGTTACGGGGGACAAAGACTTCCTAACGAGAGATATTCGAGAAAAAGTTAACATCCTTTCTCCGAGCGAATTCTTGAGAAGACTAAAAGAAGAGCGGTTGAAGCGGTGAGGCGGGGTTCGCCCACTGACTAGCTCTGAGTCGGAATCCCAGCCGATCCGCCATCTCAAGCGCGGAACCGCTTCCAGCACTCGTTCGCTATTTCTACCCCGAGAAAGATGATCGCGATACCGACTACGGTCGGAACGATCGAGAGCAGGGCATCCCGCCAGCGTCCCACCAGCTGGGTCCCACACGCGATCAAGAAAATCACCCCTATCACGAAGGATCCCGCGTTCGCGATCGCTCCTCCCGCCCAGACGCGACTCATGCCAGAATAAATCAGGAAGATGCCAGCACCTAGCAAAGCGAGACTAAGCAGGAGAGTTTGCCAGATTTTTTCAGCAGAGCCCACGCCGTACCAAATTACCGCGGCCCCAACGATGCAAACCGCGAGCCCACTGATGATTCCCGCGAAATTTTTGGGGATCTCGGCCTTCTCCACGCTCGCGAACGCGCTAGCGGACATAGCTCGGGGGCTCCTCTTCCGGTTTTCGGGCCGGGGGGATCCCTGGGAGCGGGAGAGGTGGCGGGATGTTTAACGTCCGCGATAGGAGCGTTGCCTCAATGAGGGAGGCGTTCGATATGGACTGAATCAGCTGAGGTGGGGGCGCACGTTTTTTCTCGTAGTTCTCGCGGATTCGGGCTAACTCCTTCATATCTCCCGAGATCAGGGCCTGCCCCTTCAAGCTAATCTGACCGACCGAAGGGGTGTAGTTGATTGTAACGACGAAGGGGACAGAGAGCTTCTCCCTCCACTGCTCGACCGAAACGACGTTGATGTTGGCCGAAATTCGAACTCCCAGGGGGATCGGCTTATCGATTTCCCAGAACTTTTCGCCCGAAACGTAGTTGATCCGGATGCGTGTGTGGATCAAATTCAGCCCTCGGTCTATGTTGAACCCGCGTCTTAATAAGTTTCGCATCGAGAAAAGTAGTGGAGGTGGGTAATTTGCTTAAGGATGCGCAGGAGGCGGTTAGACAGATTTCAGGGGAATTTCATAAGAAAACGGTAACAACCTCGGCGTTCTTCCACAGTTTGCTGGCCGAGCAGCTGGGCCAAGTGGCTCACTCGTACTTCCATCGCGGGCGCGAGGCCCCCGACATCGAGGTAGATATCGCAGACGTCGCCCTTTGTTGTCTAGCGTACCTAAACTGGCTAGGCAAGGATGCATCCGAGGCTTTCGCGAAATCGCTCGAGAAGCACAAGCGAGTAGTCGAGGCCTTGAAACGCTAGGTTGAAACCGACGAAACCAACGAAAAAGTAAATACCCATTTGCTTCAACTTATTTCGGAGCAGCATGAGGCCTGCCGCCCGAGTTGAAGAGGTTTACTGCTCAAATTGCAAGCGTTACATCGGATCGCTCGGACGCTGCCCTTATTGTCGGACCCCTTCGCCGAAGCGCCGAGCGTATAAGCTTCTGAAGTGGGGAGGTCTGGCACTCGCCGTCTTCGGCGTTTTGGCCCTTTACACGGACGCTTTGGTATTCAAGGTCGTTGCAAGGGATCTACCACTGATCTCGGTCAGCGAAATCGAGCCAACGATGAACTTCGCCACGGTGCGAATTCGTGGCACGGTCACGGGCGTAAGGTATGAAACGGATACTAAATGGTCATCGTTTTGGGTTTTGGATAATGAGGACACGATTTTCATTCGGGCCTTCGATTCCGAAACAAAGCAGCTCCATAACACAGGCAACTTCCCCGGTGTGGGAGACGAGGTCGAGGTCGTAGGGCAACTGCGCACACGCCCCGGTTTCATATCGATGATACTCCAGGTTGCAAAAGGTCTAAAGATCAACAGGCCAGAACCCGCCGAGAAAATCCCGATAGAAAACATAATTTTGAATCCGGAGAACTTTTTGTACAAACGAGTTTGGGTAGAGGGGGAGGTTTCGAGAGTACAACCAAATTGGCCGTGGACAGGGATGACAACTATAACCATCTCTGAGGCCGGGGCTGAGTTAGTCGTATTCGTTCCCCACGCCTATCCCTGGTTTAATGGCTTCGATGGACTTGGGATATCTGAGGGAGATAACCTACGCGTAGAGGGCGGGATTGGTCTCTACTTCGAGCAGGCCCAGCTGTATCCGGCCAATTTGGACGATATCAAGGTGATTTGAAGATAGAGGAGAAAACTTGTCCGGACTGCGGTAAGCCGATGGGCGAGCTCACCGTGTGTCCAAGCTGTGGCGCCGATTTGACCAAGCGCACCACCCATAAGTTTGCTCTGATAATTTGTATTGCAGCCTTGGTCGCGGGCCTTGTGTATTATTACACCGCCGTTGTAACAGGTGAATACCTCATCAAAATCGGTGATATCGATGAGGACTACAATTATGCGTATGTATGGATAGAGGGCACGGTTTCAAGCGGTCCACTATATCGAATTTATCCGAGTGTTAGGCTTGATTTTTGGGTCGATGACGGCACTGGCGAAATAAGGGTTCGTGCGTATTCGGATAAAGCAGAGAACTTGGCGGTCGGGGACAAAGTCCCAGGTATCGGCGACTACGTGAAATTATTTGGTTGGGTTCGTGTCGAAGAATACGGTACGCGGATCGATCT
>CAZCRN010000099.1:0-3390 GCA_964501125.1 Hadarchaeota archaeon (SeqCode)
AAGTGTTCGGCACCACCGCGAATATCACCGCTGCCAAAAACAGGGCAACTATCGCAATCTGAACTTTCAGTATGACGTACTCAGGCCAGCCCGCGTGACGCTTTTGGAAAAACCCGCTCAGCCTTCGCGGAACTTCTTCGGTGGGTTTTCGTGCGGCCCTTTTTTTCAATCTTCGCGCGCCTCGAGCGACCTTGCCTGGGAGCTTCTTGAGACCTAAAACACCTTCGCCGATCTTGCGAAATGCATCGGCTACTTTTGAACCTTTTTTCTCGTGTGTCACTTCAATCCTATCCCAATTCAATTCTCGCAGAATACTGTGCGACTAACCCAGGATCCCTAACATGAATGGTGACTATGTCATCAGTCCTCGAGATATCCACGAGCAAGCCCGTGGCCGCGCAATAGTTGTCGGCAAGCGCGTTCAACGTGGTGTTATCGATGAGTTGACCTTGTGCGAGCAAGTGGTTTATCACGCGCTCAACGTCATGGCCCGTGTAATTCACTTTGTCCGCGATCGTTTGAATCGAGGTGGCGCTACCACCCATCTCAATCACCCTGAAGTACGACGCGGCCAATAGCATGGCAGGTAGCACCAGCAGCAGCGCCATCCCGCTGAGCACGAGTCCGCGTTGGTCTCGCACCAAATACATCTAACCCACCGCCTCTCCCCGCCAGGTATAGAGGGTTATTGGTTCAAACTCCCAGGCGTCGTCCGAGCAGATCGCGCGCCTGACGAGCGTCACCCAGTCATCCTTTCCCACGTTAGCATCCATGGCGCTCTGAGCAAAACGCATGTTGAAGAGAACCCCAATCCCCTTTCTACCAAGTTCGCCCGTAACGTATTCATCACGGAAGATAATGCCACGCCAAGGTGGTGCATCGATCCCTCCCACGGTCGGCACGTTATCCCACTGCGCCAGAACGGTTGTCACCCCTCCAACTAGGAGGGGGGACCTGTAAACATACAAGTAGTAATTTTCGCCCGCGTAATCGACTCGATAGCTGATGTAATAGGGCGAGGCTGTTATGGGGTGGTCATCCTCAATTATATGCATGCCCGTGTGCCGGTTATCCAAGGGAGGTCTACCTATGTACCTGTAGTCGACGCCAAGCACTTCATAGAACCACCATGTATCTGGTGGACTGTTGTACCACAGGGTATCACCGCCTACCACGAGCCTTCCTATGTACAGGGAAAAAGTCACCAAGTTGCTCTCCGTAGATCCGGTGAAATTCCTCTGCGCATCGGGAATGAAAACCGCATGGTAATAGCGCTCGGGCGGCGACACTGTGGTGTCCCACCTCAGGATCTCCTTCCTGAAAAACGATTCCCTATCGGTTCTCGTGACTTCCCAGCCGGTACATCTCTCCACTTCATCCATGAATGCCCGATCTTCATCGTCGTCTAACCACGCCAGCACACGATAAGGCCGTCTTCTTGGGGGAAAAGTTGACATGCGAGCCGCTGCGGCTATCTCCTCAGCGCCCAAGAATGCATCTCCCCACTCAGCTTCATCGCTGGGATAAACTGTTAAGCGGTTGTCTCCAATCACCAACTTGAACTGTACTTCCATGGGGAGAATTCTTCGGAACTCGCTTTGCGCTAGGGCCTTTGCATCCTCGTAATCACCGTGCCTCACCAAGCTTAGGATGTTTTCCAAGCTACCGGTCTGGATCGCTGCCTCAAGAGCATCGTTTGCATAGCGCTCTAGACGCAGATAGCCGTGCTGCCCATAAGTGGCCTCGGGGCCAGCAACCCTCGCCACTCCCGCTAAAACGATCAAGACCACGAGTACCGAGAGCGATGCGTCCAAACTGAACACGAATCCGCGTTGATCACTCCTTGTGCTCAAGTTCCTACCTCCACAACCTCAACTCAAACGTTACGGGCAACTTGTATAGTGCAAGGGGTACGTCCTCATAATCCAAACATGCTGGAACCGCAACTACAAAGATCTGGACCCATCCGCCTGGCCCGCTCGTGACCACGACACTCAGATAATTGCTGCCCTCCACTAATGGGGGCTGTACTTGGACGCGGGTGTCTGCTTCAACCCCGCCGTGCTCCTCAGGGAAAACTCTCTCCGGCGCATCAACTGCGCCCCTAAAGTGATAATCATAGCTCCCAGTTGCAGGCCTATTCACCCAAATTTTTGCCGATTCTATGCGATTTTCATCCGTGCCTGCCCTCACAACGATGTACCAATCATAAGCCTCGAGTTCATCGGGATAGATCTCAAACTCTACAGTATGAGACGACTCTTTGGGCTGTCCTGCGTAGCGTATTATGAGGGGGCTCTGTTGCCTAAGTTCCCCGTACCTAGCGGCAGCTAGACGTCTCGCAACTGCGACTTCAAATGAATTCTCAGAACCGGAAGAAGCCTCGACGTCCCACCCGGGCCAGATATTCCATATCATGATGCTGTATACAACATCGATCAAACCATCTCTCACGGTTACCCAAACCCACACGCCGTCTACCGCAACCGCAATTTCGAAGTTCCTCCCTGTTTCCTCAACCTCTTCTTCCCCAACGTCCCCGACTTCGATTTCAACTTCAACCGTGGCCTCTCGGCCAGCGCCTCCCCTACCTTCAATCTCGAGCTCATATTCCCGGCCCCCAACCGTGCCTTCCCGCTCGATGTCCACCCTCGTTTGATCCATCAGTGCCCAAGTTCCGATTACTCTGAGCTCGAAATTCTGAGAACCGCCGAAGAGCTTCATCACTGCCTGCACTTCGCTTTTGGCCGGATCCCAATTGGCACTCCTACAGAGATGCATCAGTTGTGCGAGCTTCCTGGCATGAAGGGTATTCTGAACCGGCTCGCCTTCATCCGTTATTTCGGCCAGACCTGGGGTCTCAAGCCATTCTATATTTTCTTCCCAGTTGTACGGCCTGCCCAAAGTCTTCACGAGGGCATCGGCGGCATCATTTGCGATCCGCTCGAGCGAGTATCGCGCGGCATACTCCCCGCTCCGCCTGGTGACCTGCTCAAGGGCCTGGCCAGAGCAACCGATCGCGAGAGTCACCAAGATCAAAGCGAAGAGCATATCAAGCGTGAATACCTGCCCGCGCTCCTTCATTTGATCACCCTTTCCAGTTCCACCGAAACATCATAGGTGTAGTGCACGGTTTCGACCGGCCGCGGGGTCTCTGGAAATCCGCTTCTAACCGCGTAGAAGATGTGCCTCAGGGCCTCATTTCTAACGTCGTCGCGGACGGTTTGATTGTCTGGTGGGGGGCCTCCACGGATTGTTAAATAAATGGTGATATTACCGGCATCGAAACTCAGACGCTCAATGTCGATCGCGCAACCGTAGCGCATGCTTAACAGTATTGTAAAGTAACATAGCTTCAAATTTGTAAACTATTTATATTTCAATTCTAGA
>CAZCRN010000100.1:0-3382 GCA_964501125.1 Hadarchaeota archaeon (SeqCode)
ATATTTAGAATCTTGATATTTATTGAAAACCTAGCGGTGATGTGATGATCGATGTCGATGGTGCAATCGGGGAAGGCGGAGGAGCAGTCCTGCGCACGGCCCTAGCGCTGAGCGCGGTCAGCCGTAAGCCGATTCACATCTACAACATCCGCGCCAAGCGGGCGAAACCAGGGCTAGCCCCACAGCACCTGCGGGGTGTTGAAGCCCTTACAAAGCTCACCCGCGCCCGAGTCGAAGGGCTCTCGCTGCGATCAACCGAACTCAAGTTCGAACCGGGCACGATGGAGGGCGGCCGTTACCGCGTCGACATCGGGACGGCGGGCAGTACCACGCTGATCCTACAGGTTCTAATGCCGGCCGCAGCCTTCGCGGGTAAGCGAGTGGAGGTTCAAATCACCGGCGGAACAGATAATCCGCTTGCCCCTCCGATTGACTATCTCATTAACGTGACTTTGCCGATGCTCCGAAAGATGGGTTATATTGCAACCGTTGAGCGCGTTCGGAGGGGGCACTATCCCCGAGGTGGTGGACTGGTGCGAGCGAGCATTCAACCCGTAGAAAAGCTTCGTGCCCTTCAGCTCACCGAGCCGGGCAAGATCGTTAGCATCGCAGGTATATCGCACTGCGTTCGGCTACCGGCCCATATCGCAACGCGTCAAGCCCATGCGGCTAAAAAGGCACTCCTCAAGGCAGGATACGCCGAGGTCGACTTAAAGACCGAGTCCTACGAACCGGGAAGGGATCCGCACCTCGGTCCGGGCACTGGAATAACGCTTTGGGCCGAGACCGAGCGGGGAGCGATCCTCGGGGCTGGATGCCTTGGGAAGCGTGGAAAGCCAGCCGAACAAGTCGGACGAGAAGCGGCAGAAAGCCTCCTTAAGCAGCTCCGAACGGGTTGTGCCATCGATCGGTACTTGACCGATCAGCTTATCCCTTACATGGCTCTGGCCGAGGGCAGGTCCGAGATAACAAGCGCCGAGCTCACTTCCCACGCGCTCACGAACATCACCTTGGTCGAGCGAATCATGGGTGTTAAGTTTGAAGTCGAGGGGAAGCAGGGCCGGCCAGGACGCATCTCCGTTGAAGGGCTAGGGCTCACTCGGACCTAACGATTGTCTACCCCCCAGTAGACAATTTTTTCTTTTTAAACAACCTCCGACCCAAGCTTAGACGGGAGAAGTGAACCCTGTACCACTGGTGATCGCGCTAGCCATAGGCTGGCACGTTAGCTTGCTCTGGATCGAGCGCTCACGCCAATCACCTACCACGAAGCCATCATTAACAGAATTATTGCGATTTATCGAACTCGACTTGCTGCGGGCCCTACGCGCCGAGCTTATGCGCCTGCTACGAGCCAAGTCCGAGTCGTGCTATGAGCAGAAGTTGCGAGAGGTCGATCACAGACTTCAGGAATTAGGTGGTCACCATGCCGCCTGAAAAAACGTTAGAGGGATTCTTAGCCGACATCGATCGCTTTGTTGAGCTTTCACCGTTAGATATAGAGCGGGTAAGCAAGCAGGGAACTGCGATAAGCAAGACTGCCAGCCAACTCAGAAACCTTACAAAACTTGACATTAAACGCCGCAAGGTCTTAAACCAGCTGGCGGCCGAGGTCGATTGCGCAGCTACCCGACTTTTGCAATCGGTGCTCAATTCCAAGCGAAGCGGCACGCTGAGAGGGGATTGGGCCCGATTTGCGCAGCGCGATGTACTGAGGCTCAAAGATGAAATTCTAGCCCTTCGGGAGTTTTTGGTCGCTAACGCAGAGCTACTTAGACCAGCATTTCAATCCATCGACTTTCAGAATATCGACCTAGAGCATTTAATCAAAGAACTACACGAAGAGCAGGCAATCAGCGAGCGCACTTGGGCGATGTTCATGTGCCATATCGCCGAATGCCAGCCCAAGCGAAAAATGCTCAGGGATTCGAACGTTGCTCAACAGCTAGCGCGGATCTGTGGCTGGTTATCGGATTTTCGCGAAGCCAAGCGGGTGAATGCCAATGTTCGGTAAGCAACGTGACCAAGGGCCCGTACTCGCTGAGCACGGTCGATGGATAGCCCAGCTCCGGGATGATGGGCGCATAGACAAACAACGACTGAGGACGCTAGAGCTCCGGGTATCTGCGCTGGAGTCTCACCTCGCCGAGCTGACGAAGATCTGCAACAAACTGGACGTTCAAATTTTGTCGGTTAGTGATTGGCTGCTGAAATTGAATTCAAAGATCGATGCGCCCGCCGAAGGGCCAAAGAGGGGGCGCAGAGGGTGAACTGTGAATATACACTAACAGCACTTGGCGACGAGCGCATGCTTAGGTTCAAGTGCACGGGCTGTCAGCATGGGGCATCCATCGAGCGTTCGGAGGCCTGCATGCGCGAGGTCGTTCGAAAATTGGCCGAGGATCCGGATGTGGATTTGGTAGTGTTAGCTGATATTTACGAGCGCGAGTATACCAGCTCTAGCCTCGCAGCGGTAAAGGAATTAGCGCACGTTTTTGATGAATGCCGGCACTGGGCGTTTAGATATTTAGTCATCGGCGACTGCAAGCGCTGTGAGGCCGAGCGAAAACAACAGATCGAGTACATAATCGATTTGTTGCTTGGGGATCCGCTCCGTGCACGCAGCGAACTCATGCGGTTGGTAGCCGAAATCCGTGCTCGGACAAAGCGCGGGGCGAAACAATGCAGAAAATGTCGAAACTTTTTCATAGAACGCACGCTTCAGCCCATGATCTCGTCGCTCAAGCGAACCAAACTCGCTGCCGGGTCAAAGAGCCAGAAGCGTGAGGGGTACGTGAAACTCCTCAATCCACTCATCAGACCCTGCTTCACGACATCGAGGATCTCCATCGAGCCACCCTCTAGTGTCGAGCTCGTCGATGCGTATAGCTTGAACGATAGTGAGGTCCGGATCTATCGCTTACCCACCAAGCTACAACATCTTTACTTCCTGATCCCTCCCGAGTACCGGTTGCCTCCAGAGCATGTACTTTTGCTGCACCGGGCCCGCCAGTCGTTGCTCAAACATCACCCCGAAAATCTCGATTTTTCAGAACCGCTGCGCGCCCGTGAATACTTTAAACGTTTAGGCCGCGACCTGATGGTGAAATTTGTGATTGAAGGTGAGCTAGACATCGAAAAGGGCAAAGTCGAAACGCTGGCTGAATGCTTGGCAAAATTCACAGCCGGGCTAGGCGTGCTCGAAACGCTGCTTTCCGATGCCCGGGTACAAGACATCTACGTCGACGCGCCCGTTGGTAAATCACCCGTGCACATCTACCATCGCGACTACGAGGAATGCATAACAAATGTTTTCTCCTCCTATGTAGGCCGTCTGAATGACCTCCACTCTTGCTTCCACCTCCCGTGCTTATAGCTTTTT